>JAGNWC010000010.1:10707-18184 GCA_017986195.1 Hydromonas sp. | reverse complement strand
CACATTTAGAGTTGATGCCCGTGATGGAACACCCATTGGATGGCTCTTGGGGCTATCAACCGATAGGCATGTTCGCTCCGACCGCGCGCTTTGGCACGCCCGATGGTTTTGCGCGATTGGTTGACCACGCCCATGCCAATGGCATTGGTGTGATTTTGGACTGGGTTCCTGCGCATTTTCCGATGGATGCGCATGGTTTGGCAAAGTTCGATGGCTCGCCGCTGTTTGAGCACGCCGATAAATTCCGCGGCTTTCACCCGATTTGGAACACGGCGATTTTTGATTATGGTCGCGAAGAGGTCGCGGGGTTTCTCATCAATAACGCGCTGTTTTGGTTGGAGCACTATCATCTGGATGGCTTGCGTGTGGATGCGGTGTCCTCGATGTTGCATTTGAATTTTTGCCGCGAGGAGGGACAGTGGGAGCCCAATCAAACGGGTGGGATTGAAAACTTCGAAGCGATTGCTCTGATTCAAAAACTCAATCAAATCATCCACGAGCGCGTACCCAGAGCACTGATGATTGCCGAAGAATCCTCAGCACACCCGATGGTCTCGCATGGTGTAGATAAAGGTGGTTTGGGCTTTAACTTCAAATGGGACTTGGGTTTTATGCACGACACCTTGGACTATTTTGAAACCGATCCGCTGTATCGCACCCACCACCACGACAAACTGACCTTCAATCAGATGTACGCGCACAGCGAAAACTATGTTTTGCCCTTGTCACACGACGAAGTGGTGCATGGCAAAAGTTCGCTCATCCATAAAATGTTTGGTGACAACTGGCAAAAATTCGCCAACCTGCGCGCCTACTACGCATGGATGTGGGCCTACCCAGGCAAGAAACTGCTGTTCATGGGGCAAGAATTTGCCCAGCGCGCCGAATGGGATGAAGATAAATCACTCGACTGGCACTTGACCCAATTCCCTGAACATGCGGGGATACAACACTTGGTTCGGGATTTAAACACTCTGTACCGCACCACACCCGCATTGCACGAAAGTGACCACACCCACGACGGTTTTGAATGGTTGATAGCCAATGATGTACAAAACTCCGTGTTTGCATGGCTGCGCAAAGGCACAACGCCCAATACCATCGTGTTGGTGGTTGCCAACCTAACACCCAACCCGCACGCACAGTACACCATCCGCGTCCCCAAGACTGGTATTTGGTTTGAGCGACTCAATACCGATGCCACGGTTTATGGCGGCACAGGCATGGGCAATATGGGGCGGGCATTGGCATCTACGATGGTTTTACCATCACCCGCCCCATCCGAATCGATCGCGGTAGATACAACCACAGAAGCCCCAACAACTATAGAGACCTATCGCCCAACCACAACCGATACAGCGGTTCAACTCACTGTGTGCCTACCCCCGCTTGCCACCCTGATTTTTGAATGGAGTGGACAAGAAAACACATAGATTTACAATCCGCCGTCAAAACACCATATTAAATAAACCAAATAGGAGAATACCATGCCACTCAATCATAAAAAAGACCATCGTCACTTGGCACAAGAGGCCATGGCATTTGTATTGGCAGGCGGACGTGGTTCGCGTTTGTTGGAATTAACCGATGTGCGTGCCAAGCCTGCGGTGTATTTTGGCGGCAAAACGCGGATTATTGACTTTGCGCTGTCCAACGCGCTCAATTCGGGCATTCGTCGCATCGGCGTTGCCACCCAGTACAAAGCGCACAGCCTGATTCGCCACCTCACACAAGCATGGACTTTTTTACGCAAAGAGCGCAACGAGGGCTTTGATATTTTACCCGCCAGTCAGCGCATCGATGAGGACTCGTGGTACAAAGGCACGGCCGATGCGGTCTATCAAAACATTGACATCATCGAGGGCTACGCGCCCAAGTACATCGTGATTCTCGCAGGCGACCATATTTATAAAATGGATTATGAGGTCATGCTGTGGCAACACGTCAACACAGGTGCAGATATTACCTTAGGCTGTATTGAAGTACCACGCATGGAGGCGACAGGCTTTGGTGTGATGCACGTCGATGCGAACGATACGATTATTGACTTTGTGGAAAAACCCACCAATCCACCCGCCATGCCAGACAATCCTGACATGGCATTGGCATCGATGGGGATTTATGTGTTTGAAACCAAACGCCTACTGGATATTTTGCGTGAAGATGCCGCCAACCCCAACTCAACCCATGATTTTGGCAAAGACATCGTGCCCAACTTGGTCAAAAATGGCAAAGCGGTGGCGCATCGATTCACCAATTCTTGTGTGACCAAC
Source organism: Hydromonas sp. (assembly GCA_017986195.1). Lineage (GTDB taxonomy): Bacteria > Pseudomonadota > Gammaproteobacteria > Burkholderiales > Burkholderiaceae > CTSOIL-112. The sequence continues at coordinate 15,911 of JAGNWC010000010.1, read as the reverse complement.
GATGAAAAAGCTCATTACTGGCGGGATGTGGGAACCGTGGATGCGTATTGGGAAGCCAATATAGACCTCACCGCAACAGTACCTGAACTGAATTTGTATGATCAAAACTGGCCGATTTGGACCTACAACGAAATCACCGCACCCGCCAAATTTGTGCACGATGAACCGGGTCGTCGTGGTGAAGCGATTAGTTCAATGGTATCGGGCAACTGTATTATTTCGGGGGCTTCTTTACACAGTTCGTTATTATTCACTGGGGTGAAAGTGCGTTCATTTACCACAATCAACCATTCGGTGATTTTACCTCAAGTGTTGGTTGGTCAACGTGTCCGCCTATCGAACGTGGTAGTGGACAGAGGGGTACAGATTCCAAATGGCATGGTGATTGGCGAGGATCCTGAATTGGATGCACAACGTTTTCGTCGCACCGACAAAGGGATTTGTTTAGTTACACAAAACATGATTAACGCAATAGGACAATAATGGTCAGCACCGTACCAACGAAAAAAACGCCCGTCAGCAAAACAGAAAAGACCGTGGCAAAACGAGTTAAGAAAAAAGTATCTGCCGTGAAAGAAGTCTTGGCGGTTGCTTCAGAAATTTATCCGCTCATCAAAACAGGCGGATTGGCAGATGTGGTCGGCGCGTTGCCATCCGCGTTGCACACCTACGGCGTGCACGTCACCACCTTGGTGCCAGGATACCCACGGGTGATGAGTGCGGTGCGGGCGCAGGCTCAAGCCAAAATCATATTGAACTTAAGGGATTTTTTTGGCAGTTCAGTGCAACTGTGGTCTGCGCAGGTTGCGGGTATGGATTTATTTGTCTTAGACGCGCCGCATTTGTTCGAACGCGAAGGCAATCCGTATTTGAATGCAAACGGTCAAGACTGGCATGACAACCCGATTCGTTTTGCCGCGCTCTCACTCATGGGCGCGCAATTGGCGTGGGGCGAATATCCAGAGTTGCACTATCAGCCCGATGCCATGCACGTACATGACTGGCAAACCGCGCTCGCCCCCGTGTATCTGCATTACCTTGGCAAAGGCAAACATCACCCAAAAACCATCATCACCATTCATAACCTCGCCTTTCAGGGGCAATTTTCCGCTGAACTTTTCCCGCGTTTGGGTTTGCCTGCTTGGGCTTTTTCAACTGAGGGCTTGGAGTATTATGGTTGTGTTGGCTACCTCAAAGCGGGCATCTTGTTTTCGGACGAAATCACCACCGTCAGTCCCAGTTATGCGCATGAAATCACCACCGTCAATGGCGGTATGGGCATGGATGGGTTGCTGCGCGCCCTGCATGGTCGTCTGTCAGGGATTGTCAATGGCATCGACACCGAGGTTTGGAATCCTGCGAATGATTCGTCTTTGGCACAAACCTACAACATGAGCGATTTACAAAAGCGCGCGATGAACAAACACGCGGTTGAAGCGCACTTTGGCATCCCCCACAGTGGTGCACCCTTGCTCTGCGTCATCAGCCGTTTGACTTGGCAAAAAGGCATGGATTTATTGGTCGGCGCAATCGATGCGATTGTGGCGAAAAATGTCCGTGTGGTCATACTCGGCTCAGGCGATGCAGGTTTGGAAGCCACACTGTACGCCAAACAACATCAGCACCCGACCCACGTGGCAATTCACACAGGCTATGATGAATCACTCTCGCATTTGATGCAAGGCGGTTGCGATGCCATCCTGATACCGAGCCGATTTGAGCCCTGCGGCTTGACGCAGTTATATGGCTTGCGTTATGGTTGCGTCCCAGTCATCACCCGCGTGGGCGGACTGAACGACACCCTCATTGATGCCAACCTTGCGGCCGTGAACGCAGGCGTGGCAACAGGGATTGCGTGCCATGAAATCACCGCAGATGGAATTATTCATGCCATCGACCGCTTGGTGCAACTATATGCTCAACCCAATGTATGGCAAGCCATACAAACTGCAGGCATGAATACCGACGTGAGCTGGGCCAACTCAGCACAACTGTACAAACAACTCTATTAAAATTTTTGAACTATGACCATTTTCACCATCCAAACACAGCCTTTTGAAGGGCAAAAACCCGGTACCAGCGGACTGCGTAAAAAAGTCACGGTGTTCCAACAACCGCATTATTTGGCGAACTTTGTCGCCTCATTGTTCGCCGTCATCAAGCCAGCAGATGGCTTTGCGGGCAAAACCTTGGTCATCGGCGGCGATGGGCGTTTTTACAACGACACCGCGATCCAATTGGTCATCAAAATGGCACTGGCGCAGGGCTTTAGCAAAATCTTGATTGGTCAAAACGGCATTCTTTCAACCCCCGCCGTATCCAACATTATCCGCGAATACGGCGCGTTTGGCGGCGTGATTTTATCGGCGAGCCACAACGCGGGTGGCCCAGATGGCGACTTCGGGATTAAGTTCAATATTGCCAATGGCGGCCCTGCTCCCGAAAAAATCACTGATGCAATTTATGCTTACTCACAAACCATCTCCCGTTACGACATCGTGGACTGTGTGGATGTCAATCTCAGCACTCGCGGCACAACACATGTGGGTGACGCTGCCATCACCATCATCGATTCGGTCGCCGACTACGTGGTGCTGATGCAAAAATTATTTGATTTCGATGCAATTCGCGCCTTGTTTCAAAGCGGTTTCAGCATGCGTTTTGATGCGATGCACGCGGTCACAGGACCGTATGCGCATAAAATTTTTGAAGATATTTTGGGTGCGCCCAAAGGAACCGTGGTCAATGGCACGCCGTTGAGTGATTTTGGCGGACACCACCCTGACCCAAATTTAGTCCACGCGCACGAATTGTACGCATTGATGATGAGCGATGCTGCGCCTGACTTTGGTGCGGCCTCCGATGGCGATGGCGACCGTAATTTGGTGATTGGGCGTGGTATGCCTGTTGCACCATCGGACGCACTCGCAGTCCTAACAGCCAACGCCCATCACGCGCCTGCCTACGCCACAGGTCTATCGGGCGTGGCACGCTCGATGCCAACCAGTTGCGCAGTCGATCGCGTGGCACAGGCATTGGGGATTGAATGCTTTGAAACCCCAACGGGCTGGAAGTTTTTTGGCAATTTATTGGATGCCAATCGCATCACGCTGTGTGGCGAAGAATCCGCAGGCGCGAGTTCAAACCATGTGCGCGAAAAAGACGGACTGTGGGCGATTTTACTGTGGCTCAACATCCTCGCAAAAACCCGTGTTTCTGTCAAAGCGTTGCTCGAGAACCACTGGGCACAATTTGGACAGAATTATTACACCCGCCATGATTTTGAAGAAATCGAAACCGACAAAGCCAATGCGGTGATGACGCACATTAAAGCGCAACTGCCGAGTTTAGCAGGGCAAACTTTAGGGGCATTTACCGTGCAATCAGCGGATGATTTTAGTTACCACGATCCAATTGATGGGTCAGTATCGCACCATCAAGGCTTGCGTGTACAATTTACTGATGGCTCACGGATTGTCTATCGCCTCTCAGGTACGGGTACAGTCGGCGCAACCATCCGCATGTATATTGAACGCTATGAGGGCGATGCGCGCCAACACGGGCAAGACACACAAAAGGCTTTGGCTGAATTGATTCAATTGGCGTATCGTTTGGCAAAAATTGAACAATTAACAGGACGCAGCGCACCGAATGTGGTGACTTAATCCCAGCCCCAAAAGCATCTTCGGATGCTTTTTGATTGTGCGTCCACAGCCCGTTGTGCTTTGTACCTACTCTTTCGCGATATAATTCGCAGTTTTTAATTGATATTATAAAAGGTCGTTTGTGAATAAAAGTTCATTCTTAGGCGTAATGTTGCGCGAGTTTTGGGGCGCATGGTTGGTCAGTATTGTGGCACTGGTTGCAGCGTATTTCATTGGAGCCAAAAATGGCTCGGCAGGTGCTTGGGCAGCGGTTCTTGCGGTTCTAATTTTGGGGCTATTTGAAGTATCTCTTTCGTTTGACAATGCGGTGGTCAACGCAATGGTCTTGAAAAAGCAAAGTGAGGCGTTTCGCATGGCGTTTTTGACCATCGGATTTTTAATCGGTGTGATTGGCATGCGTCTGTTGTTGCCATTGGTGATTGTCGCTTTGACCACAGGTTTGGGGCTGGGGCAAGTGTACAACATGGCGGTGAACTATCCCGATGAGTATAGCCATCAATTGCATTTGCATCACGTGGAGGTCATGCTGTTCGGTGGCGCATTTTTGATGATGGTGGCATTAACGTGGCTGTTTGACAACGAGCGTGACATCCATTGGCTTGGCGGGTTTGAGCGACGTTTGGGTGCATTGGGTAAATTATCTATGTTGGCCGCAGGTGTGAGTTTGATGTTTGTGCTGGCGGTGGTGCTTGCTGAAGATGAAGCACACCGTTATCCCGCACTGCTCGCAGGCACTCTCGGGGTGATCGTTTACATTTTGGTCGGCGGTTTGGGCGACGCGCTCGGAGACGAAAATACCGACGGTGCGCTGGATGTCGGTGATTTGGTGAAAAAAGGCTTTTCTGCGGCTGCGGCAACCTTTTTATTCCTCGAGGTGCGCGATGCTTCGTTTAGTTTTGACGGTGTGATTGGCGCGTTTGCCATCAATAAAGATATTTTCATCATCATGCTCGGTTTGGGCGTAGGCGCGCAGTGGGTGCGTTCGTTGACCATCTATTTTGTCAAACGCGACACCTTGGGCGAGTATCGTTATTTAGAGCACGGCGCGCATTGGGCCATTTTGGCACTGGCGGGTTTGATGTTCTTGAGTGCTTTGCGTGAAGTGCCTGAAGCCATCACAGGTTTGATTGGCTTGGTCTTAATTGGCTTGTCTTTTTGGTCGTCCATTGTCGCGCGGCGACGTGAGCGATCAACCCATCCCATGTGACAACAACACACCACGTTTGCAACATAACTGTGTGTTAGAGTTTACTTGATTGTTTGATCATCAACTAAAAAGGGGCTCATTATGAATATTGAAAAGTTAACTAAAATTGCTGAGGCGCGTGGGAATCCATGCGTGAGTATTTCATTGAACACACACCGCACACATCCTGAAAACAAGCTGGATGCCATTGCTTTAAAAAACTTATGTGCGCAGGCAGAGCAGCGTTTGGTTGATGAGTTTGGTAAGCGTGATATTGCCAATATTTTGAGTGCATTAAATAAGCTACCTTCCGAAATCGATATCAACCATAATTTGGACAGTTTGCATATTTT
>JAGNWC010000010.1:0-10607 GCA_017986195.1 Hydromonas sp. | reverse complement strand
GTGCGCAGGCAGAGCAGCGTTTGGTTGATGAGTTTGGTAAGCGTGATATTGCCAATATTTTGAGTGCATTAAATAAGCTACCTTCCGAAATCGATATCAACCATAATTTGGACAGTTTGCATATTTTCTTATCCAACGATATGCAAGAGACAATCAAGTCTCCTTGGTCTTGCGCACAAAACAGCGTACAAATTTCAGAACAGTTTGCTGTGCGCGACCTAATTAAAGTGTACAACCGCAGTGAGGTGTATTTGGTCTTGAGGTTGTCGCAAGGAGGTGTTCAGTTGTATCGTGCAATGAATAATGCCATCTTGGAAGAGGTGCAAAACGATGATTTTCCTTTCAAGGAAAACCCACACTACAATACCCAGACAGAAAAAAAAGGCGATGCCAAACTGGCTGACAATTTAGTGCGTGAATTTTTAAACAAGGTGGATAAGGCCTTGGTCAAGGTACATAACGAAACCAATTTGTCTTGCGTGGTCATAGCCACTGAAGACAACTATAGCCGCTTAATGCAAGTGGCCGATAAACCGAATCTTTATCATGGTTATTGCGCAATCAACTACAATGCCGATGCACCCCATCAAATTGTTGCTCAAAGTTGGGAGATGGTCGTAAAAATGCAGTATGAGCGACGAACTGCTGCAATTGAAGCAATGCGTGAAGCGGTTGCCTCGGGTTCAGTGTTGACTGATTTGCAAGATATTTATCAGGCGGCAATTGATGGCCGAGCGGACGTGTTGATTGTGCACGAAGATTATAATCAGCCCGTTTTAATGACAAGCGAGCGAACCTTTGATTACATTGATGACGTGAGCATACCCAATGCGATTGACGATGTGGTGAGCGTGATTGCTTGGGAGGTTGTTTCCAAAAAAGGGCGTGTGATTTTCACACAACAGGAGCAGATTAAAGATTTGGGTCCGATTGTCTTAAAAACCCGTTTTTAATCACACCGATAAACCAAAAACCAAAGCGCGATGATTCGCGCTTTAGTTTTTGGTATTGAGATGACGCATCGCTTTTTCAAAATCACCATGCACCCAGTCGGGAATGGTTTTTCGCGCTTTGTCGATGGCCTCGTCAATTGCAAGCCGCTCGGCTTGTTTGGCGGGTTTGAGCACGTAGTCAACCACAGGTTGCAGCGGCGTGCCAGAGTTGCGCGGATGGTCGATGCCGATGCGCAGTCGCCAAAAATCAGGCGTACCGAGTTTGACTTGGGTGTCTTTAAGGCCGTTGTGTCCGCCCGTTGAGCCACCGATTTTCATTTTTGCCACCCCATTGGGAATATCCAATTCATCGTGCAACACCAAAATATCCGCAGGCAAAATTTTATAAAAATTTGCCAACGCGGCAATCGCTTGACCCGAGCGGTTCATATAAGTCATGGGTTTGAGCAACCACACATCGGTATTGGCAATCCGTGCGCGTCCGGCCACGCCGTGAAACTTGGTTTGCGCAGACAGCGTTACGCCATATTCGCGCGCGAGCGCGTCTAACAGCCACCAGCCTGCATTGTGCCGAGTGTTTTCGTATTCATTGCCGTAGTTGCCCAGACCGACGATGAGTTTGGGGGTATCTGCCATATTGATTATTTTAAGATGAAAAAACCCACTGCATTTGAGCGCAGTGGGTAAATGATACCACAGAGAAAACCGAGGATTATTTACCCGCAGTGGCCAATGTGATGTCTTTTTGTTTGCCCAATACCAAAGACACGCCTTCTGGCAATGCCAATTGACTGGCTTTAACCGCTTGACCTGCTTCGATTTTAGACACATCCACAGTCAATGCCGATGGTAAATCTTTTGGCAACGCAGCGATTTTTAAGTTAAATACCGCTGGACGCACACGTTGTGCAGCGATTTTAACCGCAGGTGAGTTTTCACCACCCACAAATTTCAAAGGTACTTTAACGGTCACTTTTTCATCTGCAGCAACACGTTGCAAGTCAAGGTGTAAAACCATCGGTTTGAACGGGTGAACTTGTACATCGCGCACGATGACTTGCTCAACAGTTCCATCTAATTCCAAATCCAACACTGAATGACGCACGCCATCTTTACGCAAAGCGTGGTACAAAGCATTGTGTTCCAACTCGATTGACAAAGCTGCGCCCGAAGATCCATAAACGACGCCTGGCACTTTGCCATCACGACGCATACGGCGGCTCGCACCCGTACCGTGCAGTGCACGGCTATTTGCGGTAATTTTCATATTAACTCCAATAAACAATAAAAATGATTTGAATATTTTATAAAATCCAAATCGTTGTCCCATCCGCGACCAGATGGGTTTGTTTTCTGCCGAACACGGGTTCAGCACAACACAAATCGTTTGCGATTCGTTGAGAGTTTAAGCAATTTCACTAAACAACGAACTCACAGATTCTTCTTTGGCAATCCGAATAATCGTTTCGCCCAATAACTTAGCACAACTCAATTGACGAACTTTACCGCTGGCAATCGCCGCTTTGGTCAGTGGAATGGTGTCGGTCACGACCAACTCATCCAATACCGATGCCGACAAACGCTCAATCGCAGGACCGGACAAAACAGGGTGCGTACAATAAGCGAGCACTTGCTTTGCACCACGTTCTTTCAATACTTCAGCGGCTTTACAAATCGTACCCGCAGTATCGACCATGTCATCCATCAAGATACACACGCGCCCTTCAATATCACCGATGATGTTCATCACCTCAGAGACATTGGCTTTGGGACGGCGTTTATCGACAATCGCCAAATCACATTCCAAACGTTTTGCCATCGCACGTGCACGCGCCACACCACCGATGTCGGGCGATACCACCACCATATTCGGTAGATTTTTTGACACAATATCGCTCAACAAAATCGGCGAGGCATAAATATTGTCCACGGGCACATCAAAAAAACCTTGAATTTGATCGGCGTGTAAATCCATCGTCATCACGCGGTCAACACCCGCCGCGCCGAGCATATTTGCTACCAATTTCGCTGTAATCGCCACACGGGCAGAGCGTGGGCGACGATCTTGTCGCGCATAGCCATAATACGGCATGGCAGCGGTAATACGCCCAGCAGAAGCGCGTTTGAGCGCGTCCACCATGATTAAAACTTCCATCAAGGATTCATTGGTCGGCGCACAAGTCGATTGCAAAATAAAGCAATCACGACCACGAACATTCTCGTTAATCTCAACCGTCACCTCACCATCGGAGAAACGACCGACTTTTGCGTTACCCAACGGTACTCGCAGGTAATCGGCAACATCTTGAGCAAGTTTGGGGTTGGCGTTCCCCGTGAAAATCATCAATTCAGCTGACATGGTGTTAAACCCTAATGGAAAAATTCATTGGAAATGTTCTCTCACCAAGACTTCCGCATCGCTTGACCAATCGACAGCGCAAAGAGGGCTTCGTGAAAAAACACCACATCACAATAAAACGGGCAACACACTTAAAAAGAAATTGCCCGTCTCCGAGAGATAGACTACGGAACCACGGGCAAAATATAAATACTTGGCAGAGGATGGAGGACTCGAACCTCCGAATGCTGGAATCAAAATCCAGTGCCTTACCGACTTGGCGAATCCTCTACACGAGACCGAAATTATAGCCTGAGGCAGAACACAATTGCAAGAAGTTCACCAAAAAAAATCTGATTTTGGCGTAGGATGACAACACCCACAAGATTTCAAACCGAGCAACGTCCAGTGAAAACTCATTTTTTAACGGGCATAAACCTTAAAACGTTCAGATTTTATATAACCAATATAACTATTAAATTAAACTTAATATACCAATAAAAGATAAACAACTGACTTTATATTATGAGACATGTGCCTGTTTGTCATTATAATGCCCCATCTACCCCCCCATTCTTCAGGAGAAACTCATGGCTCAAATTTTCGCAGACAACACTTTGTCGATTGGCAACACCCCTTTGGTCAAACTCAATCGCATCGTCGGCAATGCAGGCGCAACCGTATTGGCAAAAATTGAAGGACGCAATCCCGCATACTCCGTCAAATGCCGCATCGGTGCAGCGATGGTTGCCGATGCCGAACAACGTGGCGTGTTGACCGCAGGCAAAGAATTGGTCGAACCCACGAGCGGCAACACGGGCATTGCGCTTGCATTTGCCGCTGCTGCGAAGGGCTATCCAATCACCCTAACCATGCCCGATACCATGAGTGTTGAGCGACGCAAATTGCTCGCTGCTTACGGCGCGAAATTGGTTTTGACCGAAGGCGCGAAAGGTATGAAAGGTGCGATTGCCAAAGCCGAAGAAATCGTCGCCAGCAATCCTGAAAAATATGTGTTGCTACAACAATTCAAAAATCCCGCCAATCCAGCGATACATGCCAGCACCACAGGCCCTGAAATTTGGAACGCCACTGATGGCAAAGTCGATATTTTTGTGGCGGGTGTGGGCACTGGCGGCACGATTACCGGCGTATCGCGTTACTTCAAAAATGAGCGCAAAGCCGCATTGTGGTCGGTTGCGGTTGAACCGTCCGCCAGCCCAGTGCTCACACAGACGCGCAATGGCGAACCCGTTGCGCCTGGTCCACATAAAATCCAAGGCATTGGCGCAGGCTTTGTGCCCGATACTTTGGACTTGAGCGTGGTCGATCAAATTGAGCAAGTCGGCAACGAAGAGGCGATTGAATACGCGCGCCGTTTGGCCAAAGAAGAAGGTATCATTGCAGGGATTTCGTGCGGTGCAGCGGTGGCGGTGGCGGCGCGTTTGGCGAATTTGCCCGAACACGCAGGCAAAACCATCGTGGTGATTTTACCCGACTCGGGTGAACGCTATCTGAGCACGGCCTTATTTGACGGTATGTTTGACCCTGTAACGGGCCTGCCTGTTTGAATATCGTCAGTGGTCATTCCAGCTCATTTTAAATTTTTTAATTGACCACAGCCAATCCACTTCAATTACTTATAGGAATTAAGTTTTGGATTCACTCTCGCAAATTGCATTGGGTTCAGCGATTGCTGTGGCGACAATGGGACGGCGCACAGCGGTCTGGAAAGCAGTTTTATGGGGGGCTGTCGCGGGCACGTTGCCTGATTTAGATGTGCTGATAGACTACGGCGATGCGGTGCGCAATATGGTGATGCACCGTGGGCACAGTCATTCTCTGTTTTGGTTGACTTTATTTTCTCTGCCATTTGGCGTTGTGGTCGCAAAAATAGTCGGGCAATCACATCTGTGGCAACGCTGGTGTGTGGCAATGTGCTTGGCACTGATTACTCACCCACTGCTCGATACCATGACGGTGTATGGCACACAGTTGGCAATGCCATTTAGCAATTACCCCTATGCGGTGGGCAGTGTGTTTATCATTGATTTGCTCTACACCATTCCACTGCTGGTGGGTGTGGGTTGGGCGTTAAAAACACGCGGCGCAGGACTCGGGTTGCGTGCCAATGCGGTGGGTTTATGGCTAAGCACAGCGTATTTGGCTTGGGGTGTGTTTGCCCAACAGCACATCGAAGGTGTGGCTACTGGGTCATTGGCAGCGCAAGGCATCCCCGCTGAACACGTGTTGGTCACACCAACTGCGTTCAACAGCCTGTTGTGGCGAGTCGTGGTGGTGACGGACGATGTGTATTATGAGGGCACGCGCTCGTTGTTTGACTCATCTGCGACGATGGCATTTGAGCCTCATCCACGGGGTGAGGGCTTGGCAAGAGAGTTTAAAGACAACCCAAGCGTACAGCGTATCCGCGCATTTAGTCACGGGTTTTACGCCATGCATGAATCCAGTGGGCGCGTGTTCATTCGTGATTTGCGCATGGGGCAAGAGCCGAATTACACCTTCACATTCGCAATCGCCGACAGACAAAATACGGCAGCGCAAAAACCACCCGAACAACAAGCATTCAAAGTCAATCTGGGTTGCGGCTTGAAATGGATTTGGCAACGCATATGGAACGAGCAAACCCCTTCGGTGCGGGTCTGTGGTGCGTCCAGTTGAATATGCGTGCGCTATTTAAATCAACGCAACACCATACTCAGCGCACCCTTACCTCATTGATACAGGCGCACATAAATTTGCCCAGCGCGCTTCTCAACCATGCCTGACAATTCCAATTCCATCAATTCTGCCAGCAATGCCCCCACATCCATCTGCACCCGACTGGCTAAAGTATCCATGTCACAGGGGTCGTGTCCCAAGGCATTGAGAATGTTTTGCGCATCCTCTGACAATGCGAGAACCTCATTGGACCCCGCATCCGATTCGCCCGATGAGGCGGTATCCATCGTGTGCTGGGGATAAGCGGGTTGTAATTCATCCAAAATATCCTGCGCGCACTCCACCAATTTCGCCCCTTGTTTAATCAATGCGTGGCAACCTTTGGATAAAGGCGAATGAATCGAACCGGGAATCGCGAATACTTCACGGTTTTGCTCCAAGGCTTGGCGCGCGGTGATGAGTGAGCCCGATTGCAAAGCCGCTTCGACCACCAAAACCCCTTGCGACAAGCCCGAAATAATGCGGTTGCGCCGTGGAAAATGCGAGGGTTGGGCTTTTGCACCCAAGGGGAATTCGCTCACAATCACGCCTTGCTCGGCAATCGCATAGGTCAGTTCACGATTGCGTGCTGGATAAATGATGTCGCAACCCGTGCCAATCACTGCAATGGTTGAGCCTGCAAAATTCGGCGTTTTGCGATGTGCGCTCAGCGCGCCTCGATGTGCGGCGGCATCAATGCCGAGTGCCAAACCTGAAACAATTTGGCAACCACCCTGCGCCAATTCTTCGGCAAACCATTCGGTATTTTTGATGCCTTGTGCTGTGGCGTTGCGTGAACCCACCATCGCCAAAGTGCGCGGTGAATTGAGCAACTCAATGCGTCCTTTGGCATACAGCAGTATCGGAGGATCGGCAGTCGACAACAAATGCTGAGGATAGGTCGGACAGGACAAACTGATGATGTGATTGCACGCTTGCTCGCCCCATGCGCAGGTGCGCTCAAGCAGTTGTTTAAAGTCATCGTCCGCTGCACCCAACAACGCACGAGCGACGCGGTCAGAGACCACACGCGTGAGCGAGGTGTGGCTCTGCGCAAAAATCTGTTCGGGCAAGCCGAAGGTTTTGAGCAACAATTGCGCGGTGACATCACCCACCCCTTCGGTGGACATGAGTTTTAACCAAAGTTCTATTTCCGTCGCAGACAGTGTGTCGGTATTCATGGTTTATGGATGGGGCAATGTCGCCTGTGCGCGTTTTAAAAAAGTGCCGCGCATCACTTCACGCTCACTATGCTCAATACGAATCAGCGAATAATGTTCAAAAACTTGCACGATTTCAACCTGTCCTCGAGCGCGGGTGACGGACAGCGGATTACCCATTTTTTCTTTGCTCAACGCATCCACCAAAAACCATGTTTGATTTTTAGCAACGCCTTGCATGCCGCCTTTATCCATCATCGCCAAATGGCTTTGCGCCGCCATATTGTGGCTATCGGCAAAACCAATGATTTGCGCCTGCGTAGCAGAAGTGACTGGGTTGAACGCATCGTTGGTGGATTTTGCCGCATTGAAACACATGCGCGGGATGACACGGTCGTTTTTATCCACTTCGCTCACAGCGTGTTCGACGCGCAAAGGTGCAACCAAGCGATACTCAGGGCTTTCTGTATCGGCTTGCTCAACCAACAACCGCGTGTCCCAACGCGCCTTGGCAATCAAATGTGTGAACGAGCCGATGACATTGCCATTCATATCTCGGATGGGTGCACCATTGCGCACGATGAGATAAGGTTGTGTATTTGCCCAACGTAAGGCATCATTCGCTTTCGATTGCCAACGAATCAGAACTGTGTCGTTGCTCGCATCCAAAAATCTGCCCTCACTCGCCGAACTGAGTTCAAGGCTATTGGGTGCGGTGTACTCAGATTTGCCTGACGACGAAGATGGCACAAACCACCACTGGGACAAGGCATTGTCGTGCACTTGAACCTCAGTTGGGCTCAGTTGATACACGGCTTGGCAAGCGTCCGCATTAAATTTCTCGCTCACTTGCGCCTGTGCGTGAGGCATGAGCCCACACAGACAGATGGTTAGCCAACACGCATTGACTCGATAGACTGAAAAAAAAGATGGGAAACGGTTCATGATGCGCTTTGCTGTTTCGTTGGTATATTGAATATGCATTTTATATGAGAACAAGTGTACTGAATCAAAAATTTCCTTCAAACACTGTGAAACACTGCGATTGAGACTGCAATCATGACCATGAGCCCTGCGATGCGCGGGTTGACAGCGAGAAAACTCACAAAACCCAAGTTGCGAATTGGGGCGTGTCATTGTTTAAGTTATTTTATTTATAAGGTATTTGACGCTAAGTTGTCGATATATCGCCCAATGGCTTGCATCTCACAAAAAAACCTGTCAGCATCATCGCACGTCATTCATTATGACGCATACAGTTGTCCACTTTAAGGAGAAATGTTATGGAATGGATTGTTATCATTTTAGTAGGCGCGCTGATTGGTTGGCTCGCGGGTCAAATCATGGGCGGGGGCGGCGGCTTGGTGATGAATATCATTATTGGTATAGTCGGCTCGTTCGTCGGTCGATTCCTTGGCGGTTTGCTGGGTATCGGTGGCGCGGCAAGTGCAGGCAGTTTTTCTGTCATGGGCATCGTCTTTGGCGTGATTGGTGCATTGATTTTGATGTTTGTTTTGCGCGCTTTGGGGGTATTTAAGAAATAATTAAATAAGCACAAAAAAACCAAGCGCGGGCAATTTCTGTCCGCGCTTTTTGATTGACTGGTCGACCCATCACACAAACTGAATTTTCTGCGCTACAAAACCCTCATTTCCGCCATCTGCTGGCTCGGGTACTGCGCACACCGCCGCATCAAACGCAATGTCACCCTCATCCACCGCTGTGTGTACGGTCAAATTTTTAAAATCAAATAAAGTGGCATCCATCAAATGTGAGGGCACGACCGTACTCATGGCGCGGAACATGTTTTCTACCCAACCCTTTTTACGTGACCATTCTTGAATCAGCCCTTTCATCACTTGGCGTTGTAGGTTCTCTTGCGAGCCACACAAGTTGCACGGAATAATGGGGAATTGCTTAACCTCGGCATACCGCGCCAAATCGGCTTCTTCGCAATACGCCAGTGGACGAATCACCACGTGTTTGCCATCATCGGACACCAGTTTGGGCGGCATGGCTTTGATTTTCGCGCCATAAAAAAGATTGAGCAGAAAGGTCTCGAGGATGTCGTCGCGGTGGTGTCCGAGCGCGATTTTGGTCGCACCCAACTCATCCGCCACGCGATACAGGATACCACGGCGCAAACGCGAACACAGCCCGCACGTGGTTTTGCCCTCTTCAATCACGCGTTTGACAATGCTGTAGGTGTCTTGATTCTCGATGTGAAACGGCACGCCAAGTTCGGTCAGGTAGTTCGGCAAAATTTCAGCGGGAAAATTCGGTTGTTTTTGATCCAAATTAACCGCGACAATTTCAAAATGGATGGGCGCGCGCTCGCGCAGTTTGAGCAAAATATCGAGCAAGCCATAACTGTCCTTACCACCTGACAGACAGACCATGACTTTGTCACCGTCCTCTATCATGTTGTAGTCGCCAATCGCTTGCCCGACTTGGCGCGTTAAACGTTTGTCGAGTTTATTGTTTTCGTAGTTTTGTTTTTGTTCGGTGGACATCATTTTTAATCGGTTGTTCTTTTGAAATTAAGCAAAATACCACGCGCCCACCCCAATCGCATCGCAATCTCGGTAGATATTGGTTTTCGCGCTGGCGATGTACACGGCGAGGATGGCGGGTTTGGTCAACAGTTGTTGCGCGATTTTGTCGCACAGGGTTTCTTGTAATTGCACGTGCTCGCCATGCACCAAATCCACCACTGAATTGCGAATGAAATCATAATCGACCACTTCGTCCAAACCATCGTGGGTTGGGCTGGCGTTTTCACGTTTGACATACGCCACCACGTTAAACACCATCGGTTGTGCGCCGTATTTTTCGTGGTCGTACACGCCGATTTTCACATTCAAGCGCAGATTGCGCACATAAATACTGCGGCATTGCTCAATGGTTTCGGTGCGCGCGGGACTGATGGGGTGGGTGATGAGCATAAACGTTCCGTTCTAAATTATTGTGTATCAAACATCACATCGCGCGCCGAGGGCGTGAGATGCTGCCCGCCGTCGATGTGCAACACCGTGCCTGTCATACTGTGCGCGCTGATGGCAAACAGCATTGCCTGCGCGACATCACGCGGGGTTGAACCACGGCGTAAAAGGGTTTGCTGATGCACGCGATTAAACGCGTCCGCGCTCTGCGACCCCGAGGGCAAACTCAAACCCAGCGCAATGCCGACCACGCGCACGCGTGGCGCAAGTGCTTGCGCTGCCAACACTGTGGCTTGTTTTAACGCTGCTTTGGACAAGGTGTAGGATAAAAAGTCTGGATTGGGATTGTAGAGTTTCTGATCCAGCAGGTTGACAATCACACCCTGCGCATCACTGGGTAATTGTTGAAATAATTGTTGCGACAATGCCATCGGCGCAAAGGTGTTGGTACGCCAATGCTGCTCAAATAACTCCAAATCCAAAGGCACGCTTT
>JAGNWC010000009.1:4645-18278 GCA_017986195.1 Hydromonas sp. | reverse complement strand
GTACAGTGCCGCGCTTTGGTGGCTATTTTCGCCGTAGCGCAAATCTTGTACTTTGACCATATTGGCGTTGTGTTGTGCAGGATATTCTGCACGAGTTGTCACATCACGTGTGGTTGCATCAATGCTCGATAGGTAGTTGCTGATGGCCGCATCGTACTGGGCAATGCGGTTAAATGCCGCGACCGAGCAGGCGAATTTGGTTGTGTTGGAGACATCGCCATTGGCTTTGAGTTCGCTCAATACTTGCGCGTACTGCGCCGCATCGGTGAGCACGACCACGTCTTTCCAATTTTTCGCCGCAGAGCGCACCATCGCAGGGCCGCCAATGTCGATGTTTTCAATTGCGTCTTCTAATGTGCAATCTGCTTTGGCTACGGTTGCCTCAAACGGGTAGAGATTGACCACCAGCATGTCAATGGTTTCAATGTCATGTTCAGCGAGTGCTGCCATGTGCTCAGGCAAATCACGCCGTGCGAGCAAACCACCGTGTATTTTTGGGTGCAAGGTTTTCACACGGCCATCAAGCATTTCAGGAAAACCTGTGTGACTCGCCACTTCAACCACGGGCAAACCCGCATCCGCGAGTAGTTTCGCCGTGCCACCCGTTGAGAGCAGTTTGACGTTTTGTGCGTGCAGGGCTTGCGCCAATTCCAGTACACCCGTTTTGTCCGACACGGACAGTAATGCGGTTTTAATCATGGTTCTCTTTCAAAAAGTAAAATTAAAGTAAATGGTGTTAAAGTAAATTATGTTGCTGTAATTTTTTACGCAAGGTGGCGCGATTGATGCCCAACCAATCGCTCGCCAAACTTTGATTGTTGCGGGTTTTTGCCATGACCAATTCCAGCAGCGGTTTTTCGCACACTGCCAGCATCATTTGATGCAGATTGCTCGGCTGACTGTCGCCCAAATCCTGAAAATACACTTGAAAATGGTGCTTGATGCACGCATCAATGCCGATGATTTCATCTTGTATGCCACAAATTTGCTCTGCTGCTGTGTTGTTTTTATCCGTCGTATTCATGATTGTCTTTCAAACATACTCTAAGTAATGACTATTTGTCGCTAAATTGTCAAAAAAATCACCCACTGCTGTTAATTGTTCTTCGCACGAATTTAAAATATTCATGTGCTTGCGAAACGCTTCACCCCCTTTGAGCGGTGTCACATACCAGCCAATGTGTTTGCGCGCGGTGCGCACGCCCATAAACTCACCGTAAAACGCGTAGTGGTGTTGTAAGTGCTCCAATAAAACCATTTTGGCTTCTGCCACGGTCGGCGGGTCAATCAAACGACCATCGTACAAATACGCCACAATCTCGCGAAATATCCACGGTCGTCCCTGCGCCGCACGCCCAATCATCAAGGCATCCGCGCCCGTTGTCTCCAATACAAACTTGGCTTTTTGCGGACTGTCAATGTCGCCATTGGCGACCACAGGAATGCGCACTGATTGCTTGACCGCGCGTATGGTCTCGTACTCCGCTTCGCCTGCATAACCATCCGCGCGCGTGCGACCATGTAAGGTCAGCATCTGAATCCCGCAATCCTGCGCGATTTTGGCAATGTTCAAAGCATTCTTGTGTTCGCGATTCCAACCCGTGCGAAATTTCAAGGTCACAGGCACATCCACTGCACCAACCACCGCGCGCAAAATTTGCGCCACCAACACTTCATCCCGCAACAGTGCCGAACCCGCCGCGACACTGCAGACTTTTTTCGCAGGACAGCCCATATTGATGTCGATGATTTGCGCGCCTTTATCGACATTAAACGCCGCCGCATGTGCGAGCATAGCAGGGTCTGAGCCTGCGATTTGCACCGCAATCGGCGCAGTCTCGCCCATGTGGTTCATGCGGCGCGTGCTTTTATCGGTGTGCCACAGTTGTGGGTTGCTCGCTGCCATTTCAGACACCGCGTAGCCTGCGCCCATGTGTTTGCACAATTGGCGAAACGGTCGATCGGTCACACCCGCCATCGGTGCGACAAACACATTATTGACCAACTCATACGCACCGATTCGCACTGCTTAACCTTTTTTCGACCTTTCTGATACAACAATATTGTAACAAAGCCACGGGTCTCGCTGTGGCAAATTGCTTAAATTTTATACAAATTAAAAGCCCTCAGATTCCGAGGTTTCTGAGGGCTTTTTGTAACCAAAAAAATCGTCACAATGCCAATTGATTCAAGGCCTTTTCCAATCGCGCCACTGCGCCGTCCACATCCTTGAGTTTATCAATCCCAAACAAGCCTAAACGGAAGGTTTTGTAATCCGCAGGTTCATCGCATTGCAAAGGCACGCCCGCAGCGATTTGCAGACCTTGCTCAACAAATTTTTTACCGTTTTGAATCAGGTCGTCCGTGGTGTAGCACACCACCACCCCTGGGGCTTCAAAGCCTTCGGCAGCCACGCTTTTAAAGCCGCGCGCTTTGAGCAGAGCGCGCACCTTCTCACCCAATGCCCATTGATTTTCGCGCAAAGTTTCAAAGCCCACCTCTTCAGCCAATTTCATCATGTCGCGGAAATATTTAATCGAATCGGTCGGTAGGGTCGCGTGATACGCATGACCGCCATTCTCGTACGCTTGCATGATTTGCAGCCATTTTTTCAAATCCACGGCAAAACTATTGGAAGTCGTTGCGTTGACCTTCGCCAACGCCGCATCATTCATCATCACCACACCACAGCAGGGTGAGCCACTCCAACCCTTTTGTGGTGCGCTGATTAAGACATCCACGCCTGTCGCCTGCATATCCACCCAGATGGAACCTGAGGCAATGCAATCCAACACAAACAAACCACCCACCGCATGCACCGCATCGGCAACCGCTTTGATGTACGCATCGGGCAAAATCATACCTGATGCGGTCTCCACGTGTGGCGCGAACACCACCGCAGGTTTAACCTCGGCAATTTTTGCCAAGACCTCATCCAAGGGCGCGGGTGCGAATGCCTCCTGCGTGCCCGCCATCGCTTGACGCGCTTTGAGCACGGTCACATTCGATGTGATGTTGCCCATTTCTAAAATTTGTGACCAGCGAAATGAGAAAAAACCATTGCGAATCACCAAGCACGGTGCGTTTTGTGCCAATTGACGCGCCACCGCTTCCATCGCATACGTACCACCACCAGGAATCAGCGCGACTGCTGGCGCGTGATAAACTTTTTTCAGGGTTGCAGAGATGTCGTTCATCACGCCTTGAAATTGCGCAGACATGTGGTTCAAAGAGCGGTCGGTGAACACCACTGAGTATTCAAGCAAACCATCTGGGTCGATATTAGAAAGTAGAGCGGGCATAATCCATCCTAAATGAGGTCAATAAGGGTGCGGTATTTTATACGAGTCTGGGGGGTTTGGGCAAAAGTTATGCGAACTGACACAATCAGTCCATATAAAAATCGCCAAGACCTACGTAAAGCGTCTTGGCGATTGGCGAACATTACAATGATGATTACTGTACCAAATGCGCACGCATTTTTTTCATCGCAGCAGTTTCGATTTGGCGGATGCGCTCGGCAGACACGCCGTATTTATCCGCCAAGTCGTGCAACGTTGGGCCTTTTTCGTCCTCATCGGCCAACCAACGCGCCTCGATGATATCGCGCGAGCGCGCATCGAGCACATCCAAAGCCGCATTCAAGCCTGAGGATTGCAAACGGTCGTTTTGTGCGCGTTCTAAAATCTGTGTCGGTTCTTGGGTTTCGTCCGCCAAATACGCAATCGGAGCCATCGCCACTGCGTCTTCATCGTCGTTCATCCCGCCATCAATCGCAATGTCGCGCCCAGTTAAGCGTTGATCCATTTCGATGACTTCTTCAGGCTTGACTTTGAGCACGCGCGCAACATTGTGCACCTCGTCTTGTGTCATATTCGCGCCTGTTTTCATACTGCGCAAATTGAAAAACAATTTGCGTTGCGCTTTGGTCGTGGCGATTTTCACCATGCGCCAGTTTTTAATGATGTACTCGTGAATCTCGGCCTTAATCCAATGAATCGCAAACGACACCAAACGCACACCGCGCTCAGGGTCAAAACGTTTGACCGCCTTCATCAAACCGATGGAACCTTCTTGAATCAAATCGCCTTGCGGCAAACCATAGCCCGAATAATTGCGCGCAATCGACACCACCATGCGCAGGTGCGAGACAACCAAAGCATGCGCCGCTTGTAGGTTGTTCGGATCTTTTCGATACGACACGGCAAACTCGTATTCTTGCTCAGGGGTGAGCATGGGGATCCCATTGACCGCGCGCGCATACGCGTCCAAATCGCCCAAGGTGGGCACGGCGAGAAACTGACTGTATTTTGCTGCATAAGGACTAATTGCATAAGTTGACATATTTCCTCCTGTCAAAAGTTGACGTATCCCGCCAACTTGGGGCATCCGATGCGGTTGTTTAACCTCAAACATCTGATGCATTGCTCTTGAATGTCATTTTAGCACTCTTTTACATGGAGTGCTAAAACCTGTTGAGCGCGCTGAATAACGCGCCATCTTTGATTCAGTTTACAGTTTCATCATAAGTCTCAATCATGGAATTAGTTTGTGGTTGCACTGTTTGCACTGATGTGATGCGCCGTCAAAAAAGCTTTATGATTCATTTCACAGTACAATCGGGCATTGCCTACACTTCTGGACGGATAGATTATGGAACCGACCCACATCGCCAACATCACCCACGCGATTCAACTCGCCGTTGCACCCGTGTTTTTACTCACCGCCATCGCAACGCTAATTAATGTGCTCAATGCTCGGCTTGGCAGAACCATTGACCGCCGCCGTTTGCTTGAGAAAATGATGTTCGAGTCAGCAAACCATGCCGAGCGGGTCGCGGTACTGCACGACGAGCGCGCATTACAGATTCACCGTTTGCATGTGATTTACTGGGCGATTTTATCGGCGGTGACTTCCGCCTTATTGATTTGTTTGGTTATTGTCGGTGCGTTTATCGGTGCACTACTGGAGTTTGAAGTCTCACGCTCAATTGCCGTGCTGTTCATCCTCGCCGTGGTGTCGATGGTCTTTGCGCTGATACTGTTTTTACGCGAAGTGTACTTGATGATTGATGCGCACGATGTTTATGGCGAAGCCCTGCACGTAAAACCGATTTTGTCCCAAGAACGCCATTCTTCCTCAATTAAATAATCTGATAACGGGTGTGCCTCGCGCCATGAGGGCTCAATTGCCCATTGAATTTTTTGCCCTTTGAGTTTGAGCGGTGCTTGTGGCAATGCTATGTCCACCCTTGCATGCGCG
The DNA here is from genome assembly GCA_017986195.1 of Hydromonas sp. GTDB lineage: Bacteria > Pseudomonadota > Gammaproteobacteria > Burkholderiales > Burkholderiaceae > CTSOIL-112. The sequence goes on along the minus strand of JAGNWC010000009.1, from coordinate 13,016 downwards.
AGAATCACCGCCAAACGCAAACACAATACATGCGCAGTAAAGTCTGGCAGATTGCTGAATTTTTCAGCATGTTTGCGCAAACCACCCACTTGCGCGCCAATCAGCTCCGCCAAATAACTTTGCGCAAAGCGCGAAAACCCAGACAAGTCGGTGTTCGCCATCAAATACGCACCATGGCGATGGTAACCATCGTGCGACACCGCCATGCCCACCTCATGCGTCATCGCCGCCCACGCTAGGCGTTGTTGCGCCAAAGTCGAGGCATCGGGGGCAATCTGCGCGTACAACGCCAGAGCCAGTTGACGCACGCGCATCGCTTGCGCCACATCCACGCCATAGCGTTTGATCAGCCGTTGCATGGTTTGCTCGCGCGTGTCACGCTCAGTGTCTTGTCCAAGCAAATCAATCATCACCCCTTGGCGCAAGGCACTGTAACATGGACGCATTTCTTGAATGTCCAAGGCATGAAACAAGCCCATCAACACCGCCAAACCGCCTGCGAGCACCTGTGCACGTTGTTCCTTAATTTCGGCAAACGTCCATTTGGCAGGTGGTTTGTTGAGCATCAATTTTGCCAACTGGCTCATGCGCTCACGCGTGATGGGGTATGTGGTCACTTCCACGCCCGCATTGAGCGCGACACAAATCTCCGCAATGGTTTCTATCGTACCCGATGAGCCAACGGCATATTGCCAGTGTTGTGCGCCAAACTGGGCATGAGCTTCTTCAAACACCGCCGAAGCCGCCAACACCGCTTTTTCAAAACTGCGTTTGGTCGGTTGACCATTGGGGAAAAATTTCAAGGTGTGCGACACACAGCCGATGCGCAGAGAATTCATGTGTTGCGCGGTGTAATTTGTGCCGACAATCAATTCAGTTGAGCCACCGCCAATATCGGCCACCAAACGCGGCACATCATCGGTCGGCAAGTCATGCGACACCCCAAGGTAAATCAAACGGGCCTCCTCACGCCCTGCAATGATTTCAATCGGGTAGCCCAAGGCTTTTTGTGCAGGCTCTAAGAAGGCTTCGGGATTCTTGGCACTGCGCAGACTTTGGGTCGCGACCGCGCGCACCGCATGCGGCGCAACTCCGCGCAATCGCTCGGCAAATCGCTCCAAACACGCCACCGAACGCGCGATGGATTCAGGCGTGAGAAAGCCTTGCTCATCCAAACCCGCGCCCAAACGCACGGGTTCTTTATAATAGTCAATCGTGACCAGTTGCCCGTCCTCCAAGCGCGCCATTTGCAGACGAAAACTGTTGGAGCCCAAATCAACCGTGGCGAGAATTTGTCCGTTTTGCATGATTGACTCTTTATTGGCTCTTTTGTGATTTCAGGTAATTCACACATGTCGGCTCAGAGCGCATCAGTGTGTCCATATTTTTTGAATTCAACGCTTTGGGGATGTCCAAGGAACTCATCACATACTGCAAACCTTGTTGGGCATTGACGGGCATTCGGCGTATCATTTGCTCCAAATACTGCCCCCAAAACTCAGCCGCTTGAGTCCATTGTTTGCCTGCAATCAAGCGTTTGAGCGGCACCTGGGTTTGTGTAAATGCTTGCTGCTCAGCAGGTTGGGCTAAAAACTGTTCCAGTGCTTTGACCCTATCGGCATAACCCGCCTGTTGCACCATTTGCACCGCGTTGGGAACCACTTCGGGCAGAACGTGCTTATTAAAAATCACGTTCAAACATGATATATAGGCTGGATTTTTATCTTCGGACTCATCCAAACCCTGCTGTGTGCCCATTTGCAGCACGGGGTCAAACCACTGGCTCAATAATTTGTGTGAGGTTTCTTGGGCTTGGGCATTTAATGACACGACACACAGCAATGCCCAGATATATTTTTTCATCATCATCCTTAATTCATTCACCCAACAAGGCTTCCACAAACTCGCTGGCATCAAAGGTTTGCAAATCGTGTACGCCTTCGCCAACACCGATGAAATACACAGGAATCTTGCGCTCCACCGCCAACGCGGCGAGCACGCCACCTTTCGCCGTACCATCGAGTTTGGTGATGATGAGACCCGTCAATCCAACCGCTTCGTCAAAGGCTTTGACCTGCGCCAAGGCATTTTGCCCCATATTGCCATCGAGCACGAGGATGATCTCGTGCGGCGCGCCGCTCATGGCTTTATCGGCAACGCGCTTGACCTTTTTCAACTCATCCATGAGGTTCAATTGTGTCGGTAGTCGCCCTGCGGTATCGGCAATCACCACATCGAGTTTTTTCGCCTGCGCCGAGGCAATTGCGTCAAACACCACCGCCGCTGGGTCGCCCGACTCTTGCGCAATCACGGTGACGTTGTTGCGCTCACCCCACACCGCGAGCTGCTCACGCGCTGCGGCGCGAAAGGTGTCACCCGCTGCGAGGATGATTTTTTTATCCATCGCTTGCAGATGGTGGGTGAGTTTGCCGATACTGGTGGTTTTGCCCGCACCGTTGACCCCTGCCACCATGAGCACCAAAGGATGATGCGATTCAACATCAAGGATTTTTTCTAAGGGTTGCAACAATTCAATCAAAATCTGTTTGAGCGCGGTTTGTACCCCTTGCGCGTCCTCGATTTTTTCTTTCTTCACCCGTGCACGCAGTGCATTCATCACTTGCTCGGTGGCATTGATGCCGACATCCGCCATTAAAAGCGCGTCCTCCAACGATTCAAACAAAGCCTCATCAACCCGCACACCGACAAACACGTGGCGCAAATTGGTACCCGTTTTGCTCAAACCTTTGCGCAGGCGTGCAAACCAGCCACCTTGCGATTCACCCGCCATGGTTGGGCGAGTTTGGGTTTCGGGTTCAGTCTGAGTTTCTGTGTGGGGTTCAGTGTGTGCGGTGGCTTCAGACAAACCCGCTTCCATCGCGCGGGTGAAAATCGCGCCCAAATCGACATCAGCAGGGGTTGGGCTGGGTTGTTGGGTTGCCGCTGCGACTTCATGGACATCTTCCACAACAGGCGTATTTTGAACAGCCCCATCTTGCATGGGTTCATCGGTGGATTTTTTGCGGCGGAAAAAATTAAACATGGTTTTTCAATCAATAGGCTACGGTATAATTCGCTCATTGTACGCAAAGCTTTGCGTGCCCACAACGTTATACCCCCATTTCGTAGGCGCAAATCATTTTTTCTTTACCACACACAGCCACATCATGCCGCCCAAAAACCAATCAACCACAGGTCACATCCGCATCATCGCAGGCCAATGGCGACGATGCCAATTACCCGTTTTAGCCCACACAGGTTTGCGTCCATCGTCTGACCGCGTGCGCGAAACGGTGTTCAATTGGCTCAACCACCTATGGGGCGGGCAGTTTGTGGATAAAAAAATCATCGATGTATTCGCAGGTACGGGTGCATTTGGATTGGAGTGTGTCAGCCGCGGCGCGCGCGCAGTCACATTGATTGACACGCACACCCCTGCCATCATCGCAATTCGCCAAATCTTGACGCACTGGGAAAAGCAAGACCCAAGCGTGGTGCAGGCACGCACCATTGCAGGTGATGCACTGAATCATTTGAGTCAGTGCGCACAGGCAAAACAAACTTTTGACTTGGTGTTTTTAGACCCGCCGTTTGCCCAAGGATGGTTGGACAAAACACTGCCACTCGTTAGCCCGTTGTGTCATACAGACAGTCTGCTGTATGTCGAAGTGGAAAAAAGCGCGAATTTAGATACATCGAGCTCGCTCACGCAACAAGGCTGGGAATGTCTGCGCGAGGGCACAACGCAACAGGTTTATTATTCGATGTGGCGACGATTGAGTGCGAATACTTGACGAACGCCATTCTGAATTTTTTAAGCAGATGCTGCCTCAGGTTCGCTTTGCTGCTGCATCCACATCTGCGCATATACGCCGTTTTTCGCCAACAGTTGCGCGTGCGTGCCACGCTCAACAATGCGCCCATCGTCCATCACCAAAATTTGTTCGGCATCAACGATGGTGGACAAGCGGTGCGCGATGATGAGTGTGGTGCGGTTTTGCGCAGCTTCATCAAACGCCGACTGAATGGCTTTCTCGGCGTGGGTATCGAGCGCGGAGGTGGCTTCATCAAACACCAGTATCGGGGTATTTTTCAATAAAGTCCGTGCAATCGCCACGCGTTGTTTTTCACCGCCTGAAATTTTTAGTCCGCGTTCACCGACTTGGGTATCCAAGCCTTCAGGCAAGCGTGCCAAAAACTCGCCCAAGTGCGCCGCGTGTGCCGCCGCCAAAACCTCTGCATCGCTTGCCTCGGGGCGACCATAGCGAATATTGTAGCCGAGGGTGTCATTGAACAATACGGTGTCTTGCGGCACGATGCCAATGTTGCGCCGCAGGCTGGTTTGTGTCACATGTTTGATGGATTGCCCGTCAATCAGCACCTCACCACTTTGCACATCATAAAAACGAAACAACAAGCGCGACAAAGTCGATTTACCCGCACCGCTTTTACCGACCACTGCGGTGGTGGTATTCGGCGCAATCGTGAAACTCACATCGTGTAGGATGTGGCGATTGGCATCGTAGGAGAAATTCACATGGCGAAACTCGACCTGTCCGCGCGTGACGTTTAATGCCTTTGCGTCAGGCGCGTCGTTGATTTCATGCGGCGCATCGAGCAGTGTGAACATTTTGTCCACGTCAATTAAGCCTTGTTTGATTTCGCGGTACATCACGCCGAGAAAATTCAGCGGCACGTACAGTTGCAACATCAAGGTGTTAATCAACACCAAATCACCAATCGTCGCGCGCCCCGCGACCACATCGTGGGTGGCGTACCAGAGGATGGCAATCAGCGCGACCGAGATAATCATCTGCTGTCCAAGATTAAGCAGAGACAATGAATTTTGTGACTCAATCGCCGCCACTCGGAATTGTTTTAAACCTTTATCGTAGCGTTTTGCTTCGAAGGTTTCATTGTTAAAATATTTGACGGTTTCAAAATTAAGCAGGGAATCAATCGCTTTTTGATTGGCTTCCGAGTCCATCTTGTTCATGCGCACGCGGTACTGGGTGCGCCACTCGGTAATCGCAATCGTAAAGCCAATGTAGCACACCAGCGCGGAGGCGGTAATCGCCACAAACACCCAATCGTATTTCGCCCACAAAAATCCCAACACCATCAGCATTTCAATCAAAGTCGGCACGATGGTCATGAACGAAAAGCCTATTAGCGTCCGGATACCGCGATTGCCGCGCTCAATGTCGCGCGTCAAGCCGCCTGTTTGGCGCGAGAGGTGAAAGCGCAGCGATAAGTCATGCAATTGATTGAAGACTTTGAGCGACACCGTGCGCGCAGCATTCTCAACCACTTGAAAAAATACGATTTCGCGCAACTCGTTGAATAAAGTTTGCGAAATTCGTAACGCGCCGTAGGCCATCAATAAAGCCACGGGCACGACAAACACCATTTGAATTGTCGGGCTGGGTGTGAGTGAGTCAATCACGTTTTTCAGCGTCATCGGAATACCGAGATTCATTAACTTCGCCAAAATCAGCGCGCTAAATGCCATCAATACACGGTATTTACTCGCCCAAACATACGGCCAGAGGGATTTAATGGTTTGCCAATCCGAGCGATCAGCGCGGGCGGGATTGGCAGGAGGGGATGAATCGAAGCGACGGCTCATAATCTGTTTCTTTAGTTTTAATCAAGCGCGTATTCTACTCGCTTTGTGCCCCATCAAGGCTCGACTTATGCGCCACCTGCGACATGATGTATTCAGAAATCGCCGTAATCGACAACGATGGATTGACCCCTGGATTGGCGGAAATCATCGAGCCATCGCACACATAGGCATTTTGATAACCGAACAACCGACCTTGTCGGTCAATCACACCCGTACTGGCATCCTCGCCCATGACCGCGCCGCCGAGAATATGCGCGGTTGAGGACAAATTAAACAGTTGTTCCGTAAGCAAGGTATAGGCTTTGCCGTTGATTTCTTTGGCGTACATCAGTGCTATTTCCTCTGCGTGTGGGATGTACGCTTGAGGTCGCTCACCGACATCCAATGCTGTTTGCAAGTTGCCCCAACGGTTTAATTTGAATTGCAATTTGGAGTCCAAATGTTGCATAAACAGCATGACTTGGCTGTGTTTCGCCCAGTCTTTAACCAGCGCAATTTTAAAATACCCCACGGGGTCTTTCACCCACTGAGACAACATTTTATACACCCGCACCCAAGCGTTTGAGCCATACGCCATCGGTGCCAAAGCCACGCGCCACGCGCCTGAACCCGCGCCATAGCGCACGGGCTCAAGATGGCTGTGCGCATCGGTGTTGAGCACCGAGCCAATCGCAATCCCTTGGCTGTAGTCCACATCTTTGTCCGCCGTCGCCACATTGATTAAACTTTCATTGTTGCTGCGAATGTCGCGCCCCACGCGCTCGGACAGCGCAGGCATGGATGTTTGCTTGAGGGTCAACAGCAATTTGCTCGTGCCAAGCGTTCCGCCTGAAAACACCACGCCTTTTGCTTTGATGACTTGGGTTTTGCCACGCCCAAACCACGTCCATTCGGTCGAATCGCGCACATGGATTTCGTAGCCGCTCTCACCGCTTTCACCAATGGGTTTGACATCGTGCACAAAAGTTTCTGCCAAGATTTTTGCACCGCGTTTTTGCGCCAAGTACAGATAATTTTTATCCAATGAGTTTTTCGCATTGTGCCGACAGCCTGTCATGCACGCGCCACAGTGCAGGCACGATGCGCGCTCAGGGCCTTCGCCCGCAAAATATGGGTCGGGGACAGTCTCGCCCGCTCGCTGACCTTCGCGTGCAAAAAAGATGGACACTTTGGTCGCATGAAAATCCTCTTCACGGTTGATTTTTTTCGCCACGGTGCGCAGTACTTCATCACCTGCGCACAACTTTGGATTGACTTGTGCACCGAGCATTTTGTACGCCATGTCGTAATGCGGCTTGAGCACGTTTTCCCAATCATTGAGTTTAGCCCAACTGCCTGTATTGAAAAACTCAGGTTTGGGGATGGGCAAAGTGCAGGCATACACCAAAGAACCGCCGCCCACACCCACACCCGACAAAATGCTGATGTGTTTGAAAAAACTCAAACGCATGATGCCTTGGGTTTTAATCGCGGGAACCCACAGCCAACGTTTAATCTGCCAATTGGTTGTGGGAAAGTCATTCGGCGTGAACCATTTGCCCTTTTCGATGACCAGCACTTTGTAACCTTTTTCGGACAGGCGCAGCGCGCTGACCGAACCACCAAAGCCACTGCCAATCACCACGTAGTCATACTCCGTTTGCAACAACTCTAAATCCACTGCGTTCATTGTTTTTCCTTGCTGTGTTATTCGTCCAATATTGATGTGGGCGCTTTGGGTGGGCTGTAGTGGGTTTGAATCATCTCCAAGTACCGTGCTTGCTCGGCATCCCAACGCGCATCATTCCAAGCCAAGTATTTTTGGCAGACCGTGCGAATTTGTGGCAAATACTCGTATCCGCCGTTACGTTGGGTATTGCCAAATCGGGTACGGCGCAACAACACATCATCCAAGTGCACCACCATTTCATGCTGCATCACCCACTCAATCGTCTGCAAAAACGCAGGGTTAAACTCAATTACTTTTTTAGGATTGCCCAAATCATTGGGAAAAATCACATCATGGCGAAACAATCGCTCGTGCGTGTCACGCAAAGCCCTTTGCTGATTTTCGTCGATCCAACCCAAAGCCCGCAATACATCGTGCGCAATCACCCGAAACGTCGTGAGTTTGCCGCCACTGACCGTAACCACGCCATGGTGCGTCCACACCGAGTGACTGCGTCGCTCTTGCGAGGGATGGACACCCTTGCCCGATGCGATAATCGGGCGCACACCCGCAAAACTCGAGACAATGTCCTCGCGCACAATCTGCGCTGTGGGAAATGCCGCGTGCATGAGTTCCAACAGATAATCAACTTCTTGATCGGTGCAACGCGCCTCGTGCGCCAAATCATCGGTGTGGTCTAAGTCGGTCGTGCCGATGCAGGTCATGCCCATCCACGGATAAACAAACACAGGACGTTGGTCGCGTGGATGCAAAATTGTCAGGCTCTCTATCATCGGCAAACGCGCCTGTTCAATCAATAAATGACTGCCGCGGCAAGGACGCACTTTTTTCTGCGTGCCCGACAATTCGTCCGCCTGCGCGCCCGTGGCATTGACCACGGCTTGGGTGCGTAACGTCGATTGAGATTGACTCAATTCATCGCGCACGTCTAACTCAAAACCGCCCGCATCGTGCGCCGATATTTGATTGACCCGCATGTAATTGCACACTTGCCCGCCTTCAAGCACCGCTTCGTGCAACACCCGCAGCACCAAGCGCGCATCATCGACCAGCGCGTCGGTGTAGTACATCGC
>JAGNWC010000009.1:1564-4545 GCA_017986195.1 Hydromonas sp. | reverse complement strand
TGCGAATTGCCATATCGCTTTTTGCACAGCGCAGTGATTCAAAACCACACTGTGATTGCACGCTCAACGGCTGTCATGGTGCATGATAGCACGCAATACTTGCTTTTTTAAAACCTTGCCGATGAGGCACTTGTACAGCGCAAAGTGCTTTCACGTATAATGCTCAAAATTCACACACACTGCGAGGCAACCATGAACACAGCAACCCACGATTTTATTCAAAAAACCATCAGCGACCATCCGATTGTCTTGTTTATGAAAGGCACGGCACAGTTTCCCCAATGCGGTTTTTCAGGCAAAGCGATTGCCTTGCTCAAAGCCTGTGGCGCAACCAAAGTCGCAACCATTAATGTCTTGGAGGACGACGCAATCCGCCAAGGCATCAAAGACTTTTCACAGTGGCCGACCGTGCCGCAACTGTACATCAAAGGCGAATTCATCGGCGGCTCAGACATCATGAACGAAATGTTTGAGTCGGGTGAATTGCAAACCCTTGTTACCCAAGCCACCGCCTAAATGACAGGCTCGGCCTTATTTCGCTTCACCCTGCTCGCCGCCATTTGGGGCGCATCGTTTTTATTCATGCGCATCCTCGCGCCCGAAGTCGGCGGTGTGTGGACGGCGCAATCGCGCTTGACCATCGGCGCGCTGGCGTTGTTTGCATTTGTTTGGCTGCGCAAAATTCCTTTGCAAATGCACCAATGGCGGCATTATTTGATTGCGGGTGTTTTGAACTGCGCGATTCCATTTGCGATGTATGGGGTGGCTGGAACCATCCTGCCCGCAGGCTACTCAGCGGTTTTGAACTCATCCGTGCCTCTGTGGGCAACTGTATTTGCGGCGATGATGCTGGGCGATAAAATCACGCCTTTGCGGATGTTGGCGTTGTTGCTCGGTGTTTTGGGGGTGATTTTGGTCGCGCGTCCGAGTACCGATGTGCCAATGACGAATTTATTTTTCGTAGGTGTGGGGGCATGTTTGATAGCAACCGCTTGTTATGGCATGACCGTGATTTATCTTAAAAAATACACCTCGGGTCTCAATCCGCAAGCCTTGGCCACCCTGTCACAGGCATTCGGCGCATTGGTCTTGCTGCCCATCGGTTTGGCTCAGGGCGTTCCCACCCACATCAGTGCGCCTGCTCTGTGGAGTGGCTTGGCACTGGGCGTGCTTTGCTCTGGCTGGGCATTTTTTCTATATTATCGTTTACTGGATGAACTCGGCGCGATTATGGCAAGCAGTGTGACGTTCTTTATCCCGCTGTTCGGAATTTTATGGGGTGCGGTATTTTTGCATGAGCGACTCGACTGGAATGTGTTTGCAGGTTGTGTGTTGATTATCGGTGGCGCGGTATTGCTCTATCGCAGTAATCTAAAGAAAGTTGTGTCATGAAACAAAAACTCATCATCGCCATCACAGGCGCAACAGGCGCAATCTACGGCGTGCGTTTGCTCGAAGTGCTCAAAACTTTGCCCAACATCGAAACCCATCTGATTGTCTCAGATGCCGGTTGGCTGACCATCGCGCATGAGTTGGATGTGAGCAAGGATGCTATCCGCGCTTTAGCCGATGTCAACCATGCGTGCAACAACATCGGTGCGTCAATTGCCAGTGGTTCATTTTTGTGTGATGGTATGATTGTTGCACCGTGTTCGATGAAAACCTTAGCCAGCATTGCCCACGGTTTTGCCGACAACCTCATCAGTCGCGCGGCCGATGTGGTGCTCAAAGAACGCCGCCGCCTCACGTTGATGGTGCGCGAAACGCCGCTGTCAACCATCCACTTAAACAATATGCTTGCAGTGACCCAAGCAGGTGGGGTGATTTTTCCGCCCGTGCCTGCGCTGTACCACAAGCCCACGAGCATTGATGAGATTGTCAATCAAACCATCACCCGCGTACTTGATCAACACGGCATCCATATGGATTTGGCGCAACGCTGGCAAACCCTTTAATTCATTTCATCCATCAACATGCTTTCCACTGAATTGTCTTCTGAAAAACTGGATTTAACCTTGGATGAGGTCATGGCTCGTTTGCCGACACTCGCTGCACCCATTGACGAGGCTGCGCTGAATGACTATTTAGACAAACTGTACGCACTCGGTCGCTTGCGCCACATCCCCAACATCAGCCCGCAAAACGTTGTTTATTTGCAAGAACTGCTCGATCAAAGCCAGCCCAAAAATATTTTAGAAATCGGTTGCGCCAATGGTTATTCAACCTTGCGACTGTGGCAAGTGGCTCGCGCATGGGGCGCACGCATCACCACGATGGATATTTCTCGACCCTCGTATTTGGAGGCACAACACCATTTCAACCATTGCCAAGCGAATATCAAACTGCATTTTGGCAATGCCCTGCAAATCCTACCGACACTAACGGGCGCAGACGCATTCGACTTTATTTTAATCGACGCGCAAAAAGTCCACACACTTGATTTTTTCATCCGCGCACGCAAACTCACCAGTCCTGACGCGCTCATCGTGATTGATGATGTGGTTAAATTTAAAAACAAAATGACGAATTTTTACGATTACCTGCATGCCCAGTCAATTGGCTACGATATCATTCAACTGCCTGATGATGACGATGGTGTGATGGTGGTTCGCTAATCATTCCAGCCAATCGCTCGGCAAACTCGGTTGAGAATACGGTACAATTGCGCTCATTACCCTATTTATTAAGGCGGAGTATTCCATGTCTTTATCCCTTGCCGATGTGCAAAAAATAGCGCGCTTGTCGCAATTAACTTTAAATGATGACGAACAAACGCAAACCTTGACGCAATTGAACACGATTTTCGGCCTGATTGACCAAATGAGCGCGGTCGATACCACGGGCGTTGCGCCATTGATGCACCCGATTGCGATGATTGAATCGGTGCAGCAACGTCTGCGCACCGATGCGGTGAGCGAGTCCAATAATCGAGACAAAAATATGGCGAACGCGCCGCAGTCCGAACAGGGTTATTTTTTAGT
>JAGNWC010000009.1:0-1464 GCA_017986195.1 Hydromonas sp. | reverse complement strand
TCGCGCTACGGCATGATTGCTTATGCGTCTTCTCTCGACCAAGCAGGACCGATGGCAAAAACCGCCGATGACTGCGCGATTTTACTCAATGCGATGCACGGTTTTGACGAGCGCGACTCGACCTCAATGGCGCGTGAGAACGAGGACTTTACACGTTTATTGGGACAAAATTTCTCGAATGACGCCAATGAGTCTCAGCCACTCAAAGGTCTGCGCATCGGCGTTCCGAGCGAGTTTTATGGCGCGGGCTTGGATGCCGAAGTCAAGCAAACCACTTTGGCTGCCATCCAACAATTCGAGCAACTCGGCGCAAGCATCGTTGATGTGCATTTACCTAAAACCGAGTTGTCCATCCCGACCTACTACGTGATTGCACCCGCGGAAGCTTCGAGCAATTTGTCGCGTTTTGATGGCGTGCGTTATGGTTATCGCGCCGAGCAGTACACCGACTTAGAAGACATGTATCGCAAATCGCGCTCGGAAGGTTTTGGCTGGGAAGTGAAAAAACGCATTATGATTGGCACATATGTGCTCTCGCATGGTTACTACGATGCGTATTATTTACAAGCGCAACGCCTGCGCCGCATGATTGCGCAGGATTATCAAGATGCATTGGCGCAATGCGATGTGATTATGGGGCCTGTTGCGCCAACCACCGCGTGGCGCATGGGTGAGAAATCCGATGACCCCGTACAGATGTATTTAGAGGATATTTATACGCTGTCGCTCAACTTAGCGGGTTTGCCGGGCATGAGTGTGCCGTGTGGCTTTTCGAGCGCGGGTTTGCCGATTGGCTTGCAAATCATCGGCAATTATTTTGCTGAGGCGCGTTTGCTACAAATCGCCCATGCGTATCAAAGGGCGACCGATTGGCACACACACCGAGCAGCAGCGGCAAAATGAATACGCGATTAATCCATACCCTGCGGCTTGGCACTTTGGGGGTGATTGCGCTCACGTTAAATGCGTGTTCGTTATTCAATGTTGGCGGTGTGGGCAGTGGTAGCAGTGGTGAAAGCAAACCCGTCACGCTCAATGCCGCGTGTGAACAACGCGAAGAAGATGGTTACTACGACAAAATCACTTTGGAGGTGCATCAAAACGTGGTGCAGCATTTGGATTGGCTGCGCAATCCGCGCCAAGGAAAATGCCACTTCCAACTCAAGGATTTCACTCAAGTCGCCACACAGCCGCAGACCGATTTGCAATCGCGCAAGGACAAAAAATGTCACATCTACATTTGGCAAGATGCGCGCTTCGTCACCGTGAGCACACTCAATTGCGCCAAAGTATGCGCGGTCAATGACCGTGTGTTGCCGATTTTACTTGACCCGCATACGGGTGGCTGTAGCAAAGTGAGTCGTTAATTAAACAGTAATCGAATGAAGGATCAACCATGAGTTGGGAAGTTGTTATCGGGTTAGAAACCCACGCGCAGTTATCCACTGTCTCTAAAATTTTTTC
>JAGNWC010000081.1:2154-6216 GCA_017986195.1 Hydromonas sp. | reverse complement strand
GGTAAATACCACCCGCATGGCGACATTGCGATTTATGACACGATTGTGCGTATGGCGCAGAGTTTCTCTTTGCGTTATACCTTGGTTGACGGGCAGGGGAACTTCGGTTCGGTCGATGGCGATGCGGCGGCGGCGATGCGTTATACCGAAATGCGTATGGCGAAAATCGGCCATCAGTTATTAGAAGACATTGATAAAGAGACCGTTGATTTTGGCCCGAACTACGATGGCAATGAGCGCGAGCCTTTGGTTTTACCGACACGTCTACCCAATTTACTGATCAATGGTTCAACGGGGATTGCCGTGGGTATGGCGACCAACATCCCACCGCATAATTTGCGCGAGGTGGTCAAAGCGTGTCTGCATGTATTGCACAACCCCGAAGCAACTGTAGATGAATTAATTGAACTGGTTCCTGCGCCTGATTTCCCAACTGCTGGGATTATCTATGGCATTTCGGGCGTGCGCCAAGGCTATAAAACTGGTCGCGGTCGTGTGGTGATGCGCGCACGGGTTCACTTTGAAGACATGGAAAAAGGTCATCGCCAAGCGATTATTGTCGATGAGTTGCCGTATCAGGTGAACAAACGTAAATTGCTCGAAAACATCGCCGAGATGGTCAATGATAAACGCCTTGAAGGTATTTCTGATTTGCGCGATGAGTCGGACAAATCAGGTATGCGCATGGTGATTGAACTCAAGCGTGGCGAAGTCGCCGAAGTGGTGCTGAATAATCTATACAAACACACGCAATTACAAGACACATTTGGCATGAACATGGTCGCGCTGGTTGATGGTCAGCCAAAATTGCTCAATTTGCGCGAAATGCTGGTGTATTTCTTAGAGCACCGCCGCGAAGTGGTCACCCGCCGCACCGCGTTTGAACTGCGTAAAGCACGCGATCGCGCGCATATTTTAGAAGGTTTGGCGGTGGCATTGGCGAATATTGACGAATTCATCGCCATCATCAAAGCCGCACCCACGCCACCCGTGGCGAAAACCGATTTGATGGCGAAATTGTGGGATTCTGAATTGGTGCGCGAAATGCTCGGACGCACCGAAGGACGCGATTTATATCGTCCAGACGGTTTACTCCCCGACATGGGCTTGCAGGACAATGGTTTGTATCGTTTGTCGGATATTCAAGCGCAGGAGATTTTGCAAATGCGTTTGCAACGCCTGACGGGTTTGGAACAAGATAAAATTGTCCAAGAGTACAAAGACATCATGATGCACATCGCTGATTTGATTGACATCCTCTCGCGTCCCGAACGAGTGACCACAATTATTGATGGCGAATTGACCGCGATTGTGGAAGAGTTCGGCGACGCGCGTCGCTCACAAATTGAAATGAACGCCTCGGACATCGACATCGAAGATTTGATCACGCCATGCGATATGGTGGTGACTTTGTCAAACACAGGTTATATCAAAGCGCAAGCCTTGTCCGAGTATCGCACGCAACGCCGTGGCGGTCGTGGCAAGCAAGCCGCTTCGACCAAAGGCGAAGAGGACTGGATTGAAAACCTATTCGTTGCCAACACCCACGATACGATTCTCAGCTTCTCGAATCGCGGTCGCTTGTATTGGACGCGCGTGTATGAAGTCCCCGCAGGCTCGCGCACTTCGCGTGGCACGCCGATTATTCGCATGTTGCCGCTTGAAGAGGGCGAAAAAATCACCGTGATGTTGCCGATTGATGCCAAAAATGGCGGCGGTTTTGCCGAGGACAAATACGTCTTTATGGCAACCAGTCTCGGTACGGTGAAGAAAACCCCGTTGTCGGACTTCTCGAATCCACGCAAAGCGGGCATCATCGCCGTGAATTTGGATGAGGGCGACTACCTCATCGGCGCGGCAGTAACCGATGGCGCGCACGATGTGATGCTGTTCTCCGATGCGGGTAAAGCCGTGCGCTTTGACGAAAACGACGTGCGCCCAATGGGCCGCAATGCACGTGGTGTACGCGGTATGAATTTGGATGAAGGACAAAGCATCATTGCCTTGTTGGTCGCTGAATCCGAAAGTCAGTATGTGCTCACTGCGACTGAAAACGGCTTTGGAAAACGCACACCGATTACCGAATACACCCGACACGGGCGCGGCACCAAGGGCATGATTGCCATCCAAACCTCTGAGCGCAACGGTAAAGTCGTTGCCGCACAGTTGGTCGAGGAAGACGATCAAATCATGCTCATCACCCAAGGCGGCACGCTGGTGCGCACACGCATTTCTGAAGTGCGCGTGGTCGGACGTGCGACACAGGGTGTGACCTTGATTGGCTTGGATGAGGGCGATGTGTTGAGTGGTGTTCAGAAAGTAATGGTATCGATTGATGAAGACGAGTTGGATGATTCGGTTGATGGCGATACTCCCATCACTTCTGCCGAAACATCAAGTGAAACACCGCCCGAAACCCCAGCCGAATAAATCAATTGCGTTGCTCTTGTGCAAAAAAGCCGCTCGAACCGTTGGAATTGAGCGGCTTTTTGACATGATCCTCCAATCGCCTCAATGACTCAAGACGCATCCGTCATAGTTGGGTAGTCGGTATAACCTTCAGGTCCTGGGGTGTAAAATGTTGCGGGGTTGGGGATATTTAACGCTGCACCTGATTGAACGCGTGCGGGTAAATCGGGGTTGGCTAAAAAGCCCGTCCCAAACGCCACGGCATCCACCCGTCCATCGGCGATGGCTTGTTCCGCTTCATCGGCGGTGTAACCCATATTACCAACCAACACGCCTTTGTAATGCGCACGTGCAGGGGTCAGTACATCACCATGCTGCGCTTGGAAAAAATCGCCGCGCATGACGTGCCAGTACGCCAAATTAAAATCATTGAGTCGTTGCGCCAACCACGTGGTCAATGCCACGGGGTCGCTGTCAATCATACTGTTGTAACTATTGAGCAATGAGGTGCGCACGCCCACGCGCTCAGAGCCAATCGCCGCGCACACCGCATCCAACACTTCGGTCAATAAACGCGCACGGTTTTCAACCGAACCACCATAGGCATCGGTGCGAGGGTTTGAGCCATCACGCAAAAACTGGTCGATTAAATAGCCATTGGCGGCGTGGACTTCGACACCATCAAAACCTGCCGCCATCGCATTTTTAGCCGCTTGAGCAAACGCCGCCACAATCGCAGGCAACTCATCGGTGCGCAATGCGCGTGGCGCAACATAAGGCTGTTTTCCTTGTGGTGTGTGCACATCGCCCTCAATCGCCACCGCGCCTGCCGAGACCACACCCGAATCATCTGCGTTCAACGCTGGGTGTACCGCACGCCCCGCGTGCCAAATTTGTAAAAAAATCTTGCCGCCTTTGGCGTGTACCGCATCGGTCACGGTGCGCCAAGCCTCCACCTGCGCCTGCGCATAAATCCCTGGCTCTGTGGCGAAAGCCGAGGTATTCGGCAAAATCATCGTGCATTCCGTCACAATCAACCCCGCGCTGGCGCGTTGCGCATAATACTCGGCCATCAAAGCATTGGGCATGTGATCCAGCCCTGCGCGTGCGCGCGTGAGCGGTGCCATCCACATACGGTTTTTAAATGTATTTTGACCCACGGTCAATTCTTTAAATAAAGCAGCGTCACTCATGTGTGTTTTCCTTATTTCCTTAATATCGTGTTTTATAAAATCATTTTTCAACAGCGCACATCATAATCGTTTTCAAGTGCCTTTGCAGAGCACACAAACACAGCAAAAACCATTCGCAACCTTTGATAAACCACAAAAGTTCGACAAATCAACGCCTTGAGTCTATATCAAACAGCATTTTTCAGCGATAATGGCGCATTCAAAATTTTTCAGCGAGTCTCACTATGTCCCACCGTATCTTTAACTTCGCCGCAGGTCCCGCGGCTTTGCCCACGCCCGTGCTTGAAAAAATGCAGTCCGAATTGCTCGACTTTCAAGGCACAGGCGTGTCCATCATGGAAATGAGCCACCGTGGCGCGGTCTATACCGAGGTCTTCATGCGCACGCGCGAAGCGTTTCGCCGTTTGCTCAACGTTCCCAACAACTACCAAATTTTGTTCATGCAGGGCGGGGCGATTGG
>JAGNWC010000081.1:0-2054 GCA_017986195.1 Hydromonas sp. | reverse complement strand
GCGGTAGAGGCTTTGGTGCGGTTTATGGGTGAGTTTGAATTGTCAAATTTCTAATTGATAACCTTATGTCAAAATACAGCGACTACATTGTGTTTGTAGATGAAAGCGGAGATCATGGACTGGAAAACCTTCAGGACAATCATTATCCTGTCTTTGTGCTCGCTTGTTGTATTTTTAAGAAATCAGATTATATTCACAAGATCACTCCGCAAGTTCGCCAATTAAAGTTTGACATTTTTGGTCACGATCAGGTTATTTTACATGAATCGGAAATAGTCAAAAGAAAAGGGGCTTTTTCAAACCTATCAAAACAGATTCGCGAAGACTTAATTTTAGAGTTGACCTCGATTATAGAGACCAATAACTTTCACATTGTTGCTTGGGATGTAGACAAAAAACGACATGTAAAAGAGTATGGGAAAACCTCGAATCTTTATTATCATTCTTTTGAATCATGCTTAATCCAAATTTATGATTTGCTGACGGAGTTGGGTCAAATAGGCATTACACATATTGTTTGTGAATCTCGAGGCAAAGAAGAAGACCCAAGTTTAGAACTAGAATTTCGACGGATTTGTGACGGGAAAAATATTCGCAAAATTCAATTGCCTTTTGATTTAATCATCCTGCCAAAAATAGCGAACTCAGAAGGTTTACAATTGGTGGACTTGGTCGCCCGTCCGATTGGATTAAATTTATTGCGTCCAGAGCAACCAAATCGCGCTTATGAAATTATCGCCCAAAAACGGATATCACCGAGCACAAAAGATTTAAACAACCAACAGTTGGGACAATTTGTCTGGGTAGAGCCAAATCAATTATCTTTGTTCGATTATGACCCCGAAAAAGCAGAAGGGCCTACTAGAAGTCCAGTAAGCCCAACGCCGACCAAGTAGTCCCGATCCATTTGCGCTCATTCTATTATATTTGTGATATCAAGTAAACATTTTGTTTAAAATTCAACCTATGAACAACACCCCACTCACCCCCGAAATCCAAGCCGAAGTTGATCGCGACCTCGCCCCCATCCGTGTTGAAATTGACGCAGTGGATGCACAGCTTTTGCGCCTGCTCAACGAGCGGGCGAAACTCGCCCAGCGCGTGGGCGAAGTCAAACAAAAATACGACCAACCCGTGTATCGCCCTGAGCGCGAATCAGTCGTGCTTGAGAAAATCGCCGCCCAAAATCCAGGCCCATTGCCTACGCCCACATTGCAAACCCTCTGGCGCGAAGTGATGAGCGCGTGCCGCGCGATGGAGGAGCCCGTCAAAGTCGCCTATCTCGGCCCTGCGGGTACGTACACCGAGCAGGCGATGTTCAAACAATTCGGCCATGCGATTGTCGGTGTGGACTGCGTGAGCATTGACGACATATTCCACGCGGTTGAGGCAGGTGGCGCGACCTTTGGCGTGGTGCCAATTGAAAACTCGATTGAAGGCGCGATTAACCGCACCATGGATTTGTTGCTCAATTCGCCTTTGCGCGTGTGCGCTGAAGTGTCATTGGCCATCCAGCATTCATTGCTGCACCGCACGGGCAATATGGATGGGGTCACAACCATCGTCGCCCATCCGCAAGCGCTCGCGCAGTGCTATGCGTGGCTCAAACAACATTACCCCCATGTGACGCAAAAACCCGTGTCCTCCAATGCGCAGGGCGCGAAAATGGCGGTGGATGACCCCGCAGTTGCGTGCATAGCGGGCGACTCGGCAGCGATGATGTATGAATTGCAGAAAGTTGCGGTGGGCATACAGGACGATGCGAACAACCGCACGCGTTTCGTGGTCTTGGGCAAACAGGTGTGCAGTCCCAGCCCAGCGGATAAAACCTCGCTCATCCTCGCCGCACCGAATAAAGCAGGCTCAGTGTTTGCCCTCATCGAACCGCTTGCACGACATGATGTGTCGATGGTGCGGTTTGAGTCGCGCCCTGCCAAACAAAAAGGTTGGGAATACTATTTTTACATCGACTTTATCGGGCATGTGGACGAGCCGAACGTCGCAGCGGCACTCAAAGAAATCGAAGCACAAGCGGCGTTTTACAAATGTTTGGG
>JAGNWC010000001.1 GCA_017986195.1 Hydromonas sp. | reverse complement strand
ACGGTTTCTGAGGGCGAAATTGCCCGCGTTTTGGCGGTTGGTGTGTCTGCCAATCGCATTGTTTTTTCGGGCGTGGCCAAGTCTGAACGTGAAATTGAGTTCGCACTCACGCAAGGGATTTTTTGCTTTAACGTTGAATCCGTGCCTGAATTACAGCGCATTCATGCGATTGCCACACGCTTGGGCAAGCGTGCGCCGATTTCATTGCGCGTCAATCCTGATGTCGATGCCAAAACCCATCCGTATATTTCTACGGGTCTGAAAGCCAATAAATTCGGTATTGCGCACACCGATGCGTTGGCGGTGTATCAACAAGCCGCGCAGTTATCGGGCTTGGAGATTGTCGGGATTGATTACCACATTGGTTCGCAAATCACAGAGTTGTCACCGTTTCTTGATGCGCAAAACCGTTTATTCGATTTGGTCAAACAATTGGCGCATGTGGGTATCGCACTCAAACACATTGATTTGGGCGGTGGTTTGGGGGTGCGCTATCAAGACGAAACCCCACCGTTGCCGAGTGCTTTGATTGAACAATCTTTGCGCGGGCTGCGTGAGGCGGGATTGACGCAAGATTTGATGTTTGAACCAGGGCGTTCGCTGGTGGCGAATGCCTGTGTGCTTTTGACCCAGGTTGAATACCTCAAACCGACTGAAGAAAAAAACTTCTGCATCGTTGATGCAGGGATGAATGATTTATTGCGTCCATCGCTGTACGAGGCATGGATGGGCGTGGCGAACTGCACGGTGCGTGATGCGAGCATAGCGCAGGTGTACGATGTGGTCGGCCCTGTGTGCGAAACAGGCGATTGGCTGGCGCGCGAGCGCACACTGGCAGTGGCGCAGGGCGATGTGCTCGCAGTGCTCTCGGCGGGTGCGTATGGTTTTAGCATGGCATCGAATTACAACACGCGCGCACGTGCGGCTGAGGTACTGGTCGATGGTGCGAGCGTCCGTGTGATTCGTCGGCGTGAAACCTTGGCGGATGTGTGGGCTTTGGAGTTGTAAAAATAGGATTGCACGCCAACCCAAACCATTCGGTTTGGGTTTTTTACGTGTGATTAAAATCGAATAAAATCATCGATTTCCCTGCGGTTTTTATCGTATCACGTTAGAATACAAGTCATTTCACCGCGTACAGGTATTTTTCATGAGCAGCAAACCCGAAATTTTCAAAGCCCCGACCATGTCCGATCGCGCCAATCAACTGTTGCGCGAGGTCAAATGGATTGTGCTGGCTTTGCTCGGCGTGACTTTGCTGGCGATGTTGGTGAGTTTTGATGTGCATGACCCCTCATTTTTTCAGGCCAGTTCTGGGCAAGTAGGGATTCAAAATTGGGTCGGCAGTCTTGGCGCGTGGGTCTCAGCAATTTTACTGTATGTGTTTGGTTTGTCAGCGTATTGGTGGGTCTTGTTGTGCGCTTGGGCGATTTATCGCGGGATGCGTCGCACCTCGCAAATGAGTTTGTTGACGGTACAGGAGCGTGCTGTGTTTAAACAGCAGTACGAGTCCAAAGACGCACTGTTGTATCGTTTGGGTTTTATCGTGGTGTTGCTTACCAGCGTGGGCTTGGAATATATGCACACGGTCGGTTGGAATGTGGCGTTGCCGTATGAGCACGGCGGTGTGCTGGGTGAAGCGATTGCCAAGGGTTTGACGCTGGTGATTGGACAGATTTTCGCGACGCTGTTTCTTGCTGTGTTGTTCGCAGCGGGCTTGAGTTGGTTGTTTAATTTTTCGTGGTTGAGTGTGAGCGAGCGCATTGGTGAAGCGATTGAAAAAATCGTGCTTGGCGCGTGGTCGTATTTTGATAAAAAGCAAGACGTGAAAGTCGGTGTTGAACAGGTCGCTGTGCGTGAGCGCGAATTGGCGCAAGAAAAAATTCGCGCTGAAAAAACTTTTCCTGTTCACATTGAACCACCTGCGCCGCCTGTTGTGCAATCCACACGCAGTCAGAAAGAAAAACAAACGCCTTTGTTTGCGGAGTTGAGCAATTCGTCTTTGCCTGAGTTGGCTCTATTGGATGTGGCGGAGCGCAATCAAGAAAGCGTGGCGCATGAGACGCTTGAATTTAACTCACGCTTGATTGAGAAAAAACTCCGTGATTTTGGGGTTGAAGTTCAAGTGGTTGCCGCCTACCCAGGTCCCGTGGTCACGCGCTATGAAATCGAGCCTGCGACGGGGGTTAAAGGCAGTCAGATTGTCAATTTGTCCAAGGATTTGGCGCGCTCGCTCGCCTTGGTATCGATTCGCGTGGTGGAAACCATCCCTGGCAAAAACTACATGGCCTTGGAATTGCCCAATCCAAAACGTCAAATTGTACGCCTGTCTGAAATCATTGGCTCGCAGGTCTATCACGATGCGAGCTCTTTGCTCACCGTCGCACTTGGGAAAGACATTGGTGGCAACCCTGTGGTCGCGGACTTGGCAAAAATGCCGCATTTATTGGTCGCAGGTACCACGGGCTCGGGGAAATCGGTGGGGATTAACACCATGATTTTGTCCTTGTTGTATCGCGCCACACCCGAGCAAGTGCGTTTAATCTTGATTGACCCCAAAATGTTGGAAATGAGCGTGTATGCCGATATTGCGCATCTGTTGTGTCCTGTGGTGACCGATATGCGTCAAGCGGGGCACGCGCTCAATTGGGTGGTTGGCGAGATGGAGCGACGCTATAAATTGATGAGTGTGCTCGGCGCGCGTGGCGTGGCAGGATTTAATAAAAAAATTGATGAAGCCCACGCCAAAGGCGAACATATTGCCAACCCGTTTAGCTTGACCCCCGATGCGCCCGAACCACTCGAAAAAATGCCGCTCATCGTGGTGGTGATTGATGAGTTGGCTGACCTTATGATGGTGGTCGGTAAAAAAATCGAAGAATTGATTGCGCGGATTGCGCAAAAAGCCCGCGCCGCAGGGATTCACCTCATCCTTGCCACCCAACGTCCGAGCGTGGATGTGATTACAGGCTTGATTAAAGCCAATGTGCCGACACGCATTGCTTTCCAAGTCTCGAGCAAAATTGATTCGCGCACGATTTTAGATCAACAGGGTGCAGAAGCCTTGTTGGGGCAGGGCGACATGCTGTATTTGCCACCGGGTTCGGGCTTGCCTGTGCGCGTGCACGGCGCGTTTGCATCCGACGAAGAGGTCATCCGCGTGGCAGAATTCTTAAAAGCCCACAGTCAACCGAATTACATCGAAGACGTTTTAACAGGCGGAGCGGGTGAAAACGGCGAAGGTGGCGAAGACGCAGATGGCGAAGCCGATCCTTTGTACGATCAAGCAGTCGCGTTTATTGTGCGCACACAAAAAGCTTCGATTTCATCGGTGCAACGTGAGTTTCGCATTGGTTATAACCGCTCGGCGCGATTGCTGGAGCAGATGGAGCGTTCGGGCGTGGTCTCACCGATGCAGAGCAATGGCTCACGCGAAATCCTCGCGCCCAAGCATTCGGAATAATCTGTTGGAGGTTGGGATGAACACTATCAAAAAATCATTGGGGCTGCTATTGGGTGGCGCATTGCTATTATTGGTCACTGGGTGTGCGACACTCACACCTGAGCAGTGTAAAACTGTCAATCCACAAAGCCAAGGTTTGTTGGATGGGCGTTCGGGACGCACCACTGAAAACGCCAACAACATCATCACGACCTGTCAATCCAATGGCAGTTTGAGCGATGTGGGTGCGTTTAAAAACGCTTATCTCAAAGCTTATCAAGAAGGTTTGGCTGAATACTGTACCCCTGCCAATGGTGAGCGTGTGGGTTTGTTGGGTGAAACGTATTTGGGCGTTTGTCCAAAAGAAAGTGAAGCCCCATTCCTTAAAGAATATCTCTACGCGCTCAAGCAATACAATGACGCACATCCACGTCGTGATTCATATTATTACGATTATCCGCGTTACCATTTCTTCTACAATCCGTTTTTTGAC
Source organism: Hydromonas sp. (assembly GCA_017986195.1). Lineage (GTDB taxonomy): Bacteria > Pseudomonadota > Gammaproteobacteria > Burkholderiales > Burkholderiaceae > CTSOIL-112. The sequence continues at coordinate 46,016 of JAGNWC010000001.1, read as the reverse complement.
CCATTCTGGGGTGGTCGTTATTACAATCGCCATCCACATTTTCGTGGGTTTGTGCGCGGCGGTTGGTGATGGCTGTTGTAGTTGTTGCGACGGTTGTGCGCAGATGTTGTCTGGCGAGTGTCATGCTGTGCGCTTCTATGATGGCACAAGCGGATGAAGCGGCTGTGCGCACATCCATGAGCAATGCCCGCACATGGCAAAACCTTGCCACGCAGACCTGCGTGGCACAAGCACCGAGCAATCCTTATATTTCAAAATTGAATATGCCTGTCGCGCATTTGCAATACACCTGTCAATGTGTGGTGCGCGATGTGTATCAAAACTTATCGCGCGCTGAGCGCGACCATTTGTTGCAACAAATGCGTCAACGACAAAACCTGCGGGCGGTGGGCGAAAAAATATTTGCGCGCCCTGAGGTGAAACAGACTGCTTTGACTTGTAGTGCCAAATATTATTGGCAATAAAATTAAGCCACGAGAAAAAATGTGAACACATCGAAAAGGGCAGATTGATTCTGCCCTTTTCGTATGCTGAATTCGCTGAACACAGCGCATGATGGATTTTTCACAAATCGTTATTTTCGACGTGTTTTTTTCTTTCGAGTGGGTTTGTTGGTTGCTTGGGTAGCGTCTTCTGCTGCCGCGCTGACTGCGCTCGCAGCATCTATTTCGATGGCATCTGCCGTGACTTCATTCGAAGTTTGTTCCTCATCGCTTTTCCCCGCAAACAAACCGCCTAAAAGCCCACCTTTAAAATTTTCTTTACCATCCACAGTGTTCTCAACTGTGGGTGGATCAATCAATTTGGCTGTGCCGATGTCTGAGACGTTCATATTCACGTTAAAACGCATGTTCATCACTGGGGCAGAAGCATCGGTTTTGCCTGCTTTTGATAAATCCATTTCATACACCGAATCGGCGTTCATCGACACGATTTGTCCCGCGCGGTTAAAGGCGATTGAGTACACATCTTTGGAATTTTCGCCCAACACTTTACTCATCTCTTCTTTCATTTGTGAGATGACAGCATCTGGTAATGAGGTCGAGGGCTTTTGACCTTCTGGGGTAAACACCCCCGCAATGTCTTGTAACATCATGGGGAGTTTTTCCAAGGCTTCTTGCGGTTTTATGGTGACTTGAATTTTGCGTACCGCTTTTTGTGCGCGGTCTGTATCGGTCAGTGGCTGGTCAACAAAGGCTTCTGGTTTTAAATCATCATAAAACACCGTGGCGTATTTGCGCATCAGTTGAACCAATTTGACATCGGCGTCTGCGGGAATCGGCAGGTTTGCGGTGCTGAATTTTGAATATTTCCCTTCGTTTTCTACGTCGGTAATTAAACCCGACAAAGCCGATAAGTCTGCAAACAGTATTTTTTGCTTATGGTCATATACGATTGGAAAGCGAATGCTGCCTTTGGCGTTTTTTGATTCAAAGCCATAACTCGGAATCATTTGGAATTGCTGGTTTTCAGTATCAATCACGCCTGAACTGCCAAAGGTTAAGTGTTTGCCAAAATAGTTCATATACTTATTAAAGCGGATGGATTTTGGATCACTGGCTTTATCAGTCACGCGCAAATCGAGTAATTTGGCATCCATATCAAAACGATAATTGGGCATTTCAAAAAATTGTGTATTGCCAAATTTGACCGCATCAATCGCAGACATTTTTTGAATTTCAGGGGTGGCACAGCCAAACAAACTGACACTCAAGCCAAGAATGAATACGGTTTTATAAGCGGTTTGGCGTAATTTCATAGAGACCTCGTGGATGTGATTGTGTATGGGGGTGTTGCAAGGACTTATATTATAATGGCACAGGCTGTGAAAGTTTGAATTTTTAAATCAAAAAAGAAGTAAAATGACAAGGTTTTTCCATACCGCATGTGGTGTGGGTTGGGTTAATAAAAAAATAAGTAAGGAGTGAATATGTCTGTATCCGAAGTCAAGCAAAACGCTGACCAAAAAATGAAAAAATCGATTGAGTCGTTGCAACACGATTTAGCAAAAGTGCGCACGGGGCGCGCGCATCCGAGTTTGCTCGACCAAATCCATGTGGATTACTACGGTTCGCCCACGCCTTTATCACAAGTGGCAAACTTGACCCTCATCGATGCGCGCACCATTGGTGTGCAGCCGTGGGAAAAAAATATGTTTAACCCTGTTGAGAAAGCGATTCGCGAGTCAGACTTGGGTTTGAACCCTGCGTCTATGGGGGACATCATTCGTGTGCCCATGCCTGCCTTGACTGAGGAGCGTCGTAAAGAGTTGGTTAAAGTGGTCAAGCAAGAAGCCGAAGGCGCGAAAATCGCTGTGCGCAATATTCGCCGCGATGCCAATGAGCAGCTCAAAAAATTGTTGAAAGACAAAGCTGTGACCGAGGATGAGGAACGTCGTGCGCAGGACGATGTACAAAAAATGACCGATAAATTTGTTGCGGAAATCGATAAAATGATTACCGAAAAAGAAGCGGAAATTTTGAAGGTTTAAAATTTTAAGGGGTATTGTCGTGCGGGCAAACACACTGAATGTTTGCCGCAGACGAGGCTTCCACTAATATTGATTGATATGAATACTACCACCATCAGCAGTACCCAAGCCGTTCCAGAAGTCGGTCAAATCCCTCAACATGTTGCCATCATCATGGATGGCAATGGTCGTTGGGCGCAAGCACGCGGCTATCCGCGCGTGTGGGGACACAAACGCGGGGTGCAAATGGTGCGCGAAGTGGTGCGCGCCTGTGTGGATTTAAAGGTGCGTCATTTGACCTTGTTTGCGTTCAGTTCAGAAAACTGGCGTCGTCCGCCGACCGAGGTCTCGTTTTTGATGAAGCTGTTCATGCGCAGTTTGCGCCGTGAAATCAAAGCCTTGGCGGACAATGGAGTGCGTTTGCAGGTGATTGGGGCACTGGAAGCGTTTGACAAAACCATTCAAGATTTAATTGCGCAGGCGCATAGCACCACAATTGATGGTGAAGTTATGACGCTGACGATTTGCGCGAATTATGGTGGGCGTTGGGATATTTTGAATGCGATGAATCAAATGCTCGCGGCACGTGCACGTGATGGTGTCGCGGTGGACGCGTATGTGGATGAGGATGAGTTGCGTCCCTATCTACAACTGGCTGATTTACCGGAGCCTGATTTATTTATCCGCACGGGCGGCGAAGCGCGTATTTCAAATTTCTTACTGTGGCAACTGGCCTATACCGAATTGTATTTCACCCCTGTATATTGGCCCGAATTTGACCGCGAAGCTTTTTTTGAGGCGATCAATTCGTATCAAACGCGCGAACGACGCTTTGGTCGCACCAGTGCGCAATTGCAACCTACCAAATAATAAAATCATTCGGGGACAAGATGTTAAAACAGCGCGTCATTACAGCCTTAATCATGTTTTTCGTGTTTGTGGGCATGGTGTTTTTTGCGCCTGAGCGCGTGTGGTTTGCTGGCATTGCTTTGCTGATGGCTTGGGCAGCAGCTGAGTGGGCGAATTTGGCGAAGTTCAGCCAATGGAGCAAGGTGCTGTATGTGATGGTCATGCCGATATTGTTGGCACTGCTGTGGATTACCTTTGCTCGCCAAAACAATCCGTGGGTGTTTTCGGTTGTCATGTTGATGTCGCTGGCGTTTTGGTTGCTGGTCGTACCTACATGGTTGTTTATGAATTGGCGTGTGTCCAATCGTTGGGTTTTGGGGTTGTGCGGTCTTTTGGTGCTGCTGCCCGCTGGGGTGTGTTTCTTGTACATACGCCAATCGCCTGCTGAGGGCTGGTTTTTGTTGGGTTTATTATTTGTGGTTTGGATTGCCGATACGGCTGCTTATTTTACAGGGCGCGCGTTTGGTAAACATAAATTGGCACCATCGATTAGCCCTGGTAAAACCCGTGAAGGTGCGCTTGGCGCATGGCTTGCGGTGACGGTGTATGTGGCGGTGTTTGTGCTGTGGCTCAAACCCGATGGTTTTGCAAATTTAAACGTATCGGTTTGGCAAGTGTTGTTCATTGCTTTTTTCCTTACGTATCAAAGCATTATGGGCGATTTGTATGAATCGTGGCTCAAGCGTTGCGCAGGGGTTAAAGACAGCGGCGCATCCTTACCTGGACATGGCGGCATTTTAGACCGCATTGATGCGATTTTGCCGGTGCTGCCATTGCAAATTATTTTGCTCAGTTGGTTATCGCATGGATAAGCACGCATGAGGACAAGCACGGATAATTTATGACCCAACAAATCTTAATAGTACTCGGCGCGACAGGCTCTATTGGCTGCTCGACCTTAGACGTGGTGGCGCGACACCCCGAGAAATTCTCAGTGTTTGCATTGACAGGACACACTCAAGTGGATGTGTTGGCGGCGCAATGTGTACAGTTTCAGCCCAAATTTGCAGTGGTATTGGATGAGAACGTGGCGACCACTTTGCGCGCCCGTTTGCATGAACAATCGTGTATGACCGAGGTTTTGGTCGGCGTAGAGGCTTTGTGCGAGGTGTCGCGCGCACCTGAAGTCACTACGGTGATGGCGGCGATTGTTGGCGCGGCGGGTTTGTTGCCCACGATGGCGGCGGCGCGTGCAGGTAAAAAAATATTGCTTGCCAATAAAGAATCCCTGGTGATGGCGGGCGCGTTGATGACAAGCACGATTGCCAATCATGGCGCGAGTTTGTTGCCGATTGACAGCGAGCACAACGCCTTGTACCAATGTTTGCCAGCCAGTCCAGACACAGTGACGGGTGTGAACACGCGCGGCGTGGCGAGTTTGACCTTGACCGCCTCGGGTGGGCCGTTTTTACACACGCCAATCGAGCAATTACAAAACATCACGCCTGATGAAGCCTGCGCGCATCCGCGCTGGAGTATGGGGCGCAAGATTTCGGTCGATTCGGCGACGATGATGAACAAAGGTTTGGAGGTCATCGAGGCGCATTGGTTGTTCCATGTGCCACCTGAGTCCATCAATGTGGTGATTCATCCGCAAAGCGTGATTCACTCAGTGGTCAATTATGTCGATGGCTCGAGTTTGGCGCAATTGGGTCATGCCGATATGCGCATCCCGATTGCGCACGCGTTGGCACATTGTTTCACACCCGCTGAGCGGTTTGCCTCTGGGGTAGATGTGATGGGTTTGGCACAAACGGGCTCGCTGACCTTTTTTGAGCCTGATTTGAGTAAGTTTGTGAATTTGCGTTTGGCATTTGATGCCCTGCGCGCCGACGCAGGCGGTGGTTCGGCTTCGATTGTGTTGAATGCCGCCAATGAAATCGCCGTGGATGCGTTTTTAAATCAGCGCATACGGTTTTTGGACATTGCCCGTGTCAACGAGCAGGCACTCAATACCTTGCTTTTGGGCACGCCGAATAATTTGGACGATATTTGCGCGGTTGATGCGCAAGCCCGTGCTTGGGCAACAGAATACATACGGAAGGTTTAATTTTGGTCTATTTTCTCTCGTTTTTAGTCGCCATTTTGGTGTTGGTCACCATCCATGAGTGGGGGCACTATTGGGTCGCCAAACGTTGTGGTGTGGCGATTGAAAAATTCTCGATTGGTTTTGGCAAGCCCTTGTTTACGTGGAAAAATGCTGAAGGTACAGAATTTTGCTTGGCGATGATTCCTTTGGGCGGCTATGTCAAAATGCGCGGTGAATACACGATTGCTACCTCAGAGGCGCAAACCGAAGCTGAAAAAGGCAGTTTTGCGGCTTGCTCGGTGTGGCAACGCATGGCGATTGTCGCGGCAGGGCCTGTGGTGAATTTATTGTTTGCCGCCATTGTGTTCGCAGGTTTGCAATACGGCACGGCGCAGATGCCCGCCGCGGTGCTGGCCGCGCCGTCTGCAAATTCTGCGTTAGCGAGTGTGGGTATCAAAGATGGCGACACCTTGCTTGCCATCAATCAAACGTCGATTGAGAATTACCCACAAGCACAACGCGTGGTGATTAAAGCCTTGTTGGGGCAAGAAACGATGCGGTTGCAATGGCGCGATGCGCAGGGAAACATCCACACAAGCGACGCTTTGAATTTGGACAGCATCAGTTTGGATCAAGTCAATTGGCAAGAGCGTTTGGGCATGGCGTTGTATCAAAAAACCGCGCGCATTGCGCAAGTGGTTCCAAATTCAGCCGCAGAAAAAGCAGGCATCAAAGCCAATGATGAACTCATCGGTATCAACGGCGCGCTCGCATCGGGCAATCAAATTTTAGACACCATACACGCCAGCCCTAATAAACCTGTGCGCCTGATGGTGCGTCGTGATAACCAAGTGTCTACCTTGGAACTGGTGCCGCAGGCAGAGACTTTACCCGTGGTGCAAGCGGGGCAAGAGCCAATCGTGATTGGTCGGATTGGTGTGCAGGTGGCGGCAAACTTTCAAATGGTGAGTGAGCAGCGAGGGTTTTTGCGGGCGGCGTATTTGGGAGTGGATACCACGGTTGAGCAGATTGGTTTGAATCTAAAAGGTTTGTACAAGGTGCTCACAGGGCATTTGAGTGTTAAAAATATTGGTGGTCCTGTGACCATCGCCAAACATGCAGGCAACAGCGCGCAGAATGGATTCACACAATTTCTCGGGTTTTTGGCGATATTATCGGTCAGTTTGGGTACATTAAATTTATTGCCAATACCTGTATTAGACGGTGGTCATTTGGTATACTACGCGGCAGAAGTGGTCAGAGGTAAGCCACTGCCCGAAAAAATGCTCGTTATTGGGCAAAAAATAGGACTCATCTTGCTGTTGATTTTGATGGGGACTGCATTGTTGAACGATATGCGCTGGTTTACTTAAGTTTATCTTGAGATAACCCATGTTCACATAATTGAAAACATAAAACGAAATAGGATGAATATGTCTGACAAACCGATTTTTTTACGCTTTGCGCCAGGTTACTTGGCTGTGCTGATGGTTGGTGCTGTGATGGCAAATCCAGTGTTTGCGCAAACAAGTACGCAAACCGCTGAACAAAACGCCACGCAACCGACCACAGTTAAAAAGTCTTCTGCCGCAAAAGCCGTGGCAAAGAGCGAAGCAACATCATTTGTAATTTTGTCAGACGTTGTGGTTGAGGGTGTGCAAAGAAGCGATCCCGCGACTGTATTTAACTTGATACCTGTCAAAATTGGCGATAGATTTTCAGCGGATACGGCGCAGCAAGTTAGCAAAGCCTTATATGGATCTGGTTTGTACGAAAATGTGGATTTGTCGTTGAGTGACACAGTACTTAAAATCAAACTGAATGAGCGCCCCGTCATCTCGGAGTTAAGTATTCAAGGCATGAAGCAGTTTGATAAAAAAGCCATATTGGCTGGCTTGAAATCCAATGGTTTGGCGCAAGGATTGCCTTTTGATGCCGCCAAAGTTGAGCAAGTGAAAAGTGAGTTTGCCCGAATGTATCAAGAGGCTGGTTTGCTGTCCGCGAAGATCACTACAGAGGTGACCAAACAGGATCGCAATCAAGTGGGTGTGGTCATTAAAGTCGAAGAAGGTAAGGCAGTTAAAGTCCGTAAAATTTCGATTGATGGCAACACGCGCGTGTCTGATTATGCTTTGCGAACAGCAATGAGTTTGGATACCAATGGGATTCTTTCTTGGTATACCAAAGACAGCTTGTACTCTGAAGAGCGGTTGAAATTTGATATTGAAAGCATCCGTGCATATTATTATGACCGTGGTTATTTGGAATTTGATTTTACGGATGTTCAGGTTAAGCCATCGGAATCAAAGAATGGTGGAGTGGATATTGCACTGACGGTTAAAGAAGGTGAGCAATACCGTGTCAGCAGCATTGCGTTGGTTGGCGATACCAAGGGCACACCCAAAGCGGATTTAGATAAACTGGTTAAATACCGCTTGGGTAGTGTGTATTCACGTGACAAAATCAGTAAAATCATTGGAAAAGTGCAAACACGTTTGGGCGAAGATGGTTATGCACTGGGTCAAGTTGAAGTTCAACCCAAACTTAATCCGAGCGACCACACCGTTGATGTTCAAATTGCCGTCAATCCAGGCGAGCGGGTGTACGTGCGCAACGTCAATATCAGTGGCAATGGGCGCACCAAAGATGAAGTCATCCGTCGTGAAGTGAGACAGATGGAAAGTGCTTTGTTTGATGCTCAAAAAGTTCAACTTTCGCGCGATCGCATTGACCGACTCGGGTTTTTTGATGATGTGGCGGCTGAAGTCGTACCCGTAGAAGGTACGAACAATCAAGTGGATGTCAACTATGCTGTGAACGAAGTACCTACTGGGGATTTGAAATTCTCAGTCGGCTATAACACAAGCAACAGCGTGACACTGGCTGGCTCAATCACTGAAAATAACTTCTTGGGAACGGGTAACTCCTTGTCGGTTGCGGTGGATACCAGCAAAGCCACTCAAAACCTGAGTATTGCCACAGGGAACCCGTATTTTACCAAAAACGGCATCAGTCAAGACGTGTCCGCCTACTATCGCAAAACCGATTATTCCGAATTGGATTTATCGAACACTATCTATAAAACCATGGGTTTGAAATTAATGTACGGTATCCCTGTGTCAGAGCGTCATCGCGTTTATGTGGGTATCAATCCTGAACATAACAAGATTACTTTAGATAAAAACGCCAGCCCAGTGAGTTTCTTAAAATTTATGGACACCTATGGTAAAGGTAAAAACAGTTTCATGACCTATGGTCTGAATTTGGGTTGGAGTTATGATACCCGTGATTCACGTTTAATGCCGAGTCGTGGTCAATTTCATCGTGTGTTAGGTGATGTGGTTCCCTTTGGGGATTTAAAGTACTATCATTTATCATATCAATATCAGCAATTCATTCCATTGGGCAAACGATTTACTTTGGCTTTGAATACCGAACTGGATTATGGCAAGGGCTTATCTGGTTCTGTGTATCCGTTCTATAGTAACTTGTATGCGGGTGGTTTGGGCTCGGTGCGCGGTTATGAAAGTGGCAAAGTAGGACCTCGCGAACTTGCCAACCCCAATAACGGCTCTAATACTGGCGATGTGTACACGGGTGGCAATAAACGTGTGATTGCCAATTTGGAGTTTCAATTCCCGATTCCAGGGATGACCAAAAGCAAGCAAGCCAGATTATTCTTATTTACCGATGCGGCGGGTTTGTGGGCTGATAATAATCCATATGTCATCAGTGGCAGCCAAGGCATGCGCTATTCTTACGGTATGGGTTTGGTTTGGAATTCTCCTATTGGACCGCTTAAATTCAGTTATGGCTTGCCGATTAAGAAAAAACCGAATGACATTCTACAGAAGTTCCAATTCCAAATGGGAACTTCCTTCTAATATGACGGCGTTACAATTTTGAAAGGTAATTAATCAATGCAAGCAACAAAATTATTCAATAAGGCTGCCATTTGTTGTGTGGCAGTCATCGGCGCTTTGGCTTTAAATACAGTGCATGCAGACGGTGGGTTTAAGGTTGGGTATGTGAGTTTAGACCGTTTGATTGCTGAATCGACCCCTGCGAAAAAGGCTCGTATGAGTTTAGACAAAGAGTTTAAATCGCGTGAAAAAGCCTTGGAAAAAAACGCGACCAATTTGCGAGATGCGCAGCAAAAGTATGAAAAAGACTTCCCAAATTTAACGGATGAACAGCGTGCGGCGCGTGAGTCAGCAATTGGCAAGAGTATTGAGGCTTTCGAGATGGAGCGCGCTTCGTTTGAAACGGATTTATCCAATGCGCAAAATAAATTACTGCAAGATTTATTGAGGAATGCCAATAACGTGATTCGGCAAATTGCCGAGAAAGATGGTTACGACTTGGTGGTGCAAGAAGCGGTTTATATCAAGCCAGAATACGATATGACGCAGCGAGTTATTGACCAGTTGAAATAATTTCATGTGCGGCGCGTTCTAACCCCCATTTTTCTGAGGTGGGATGCGTCAGCATCGCTGTACTTTCGTGCGGGTCAAGCCAAAGATTTGTAGAGGAAAACATGAGTGAAGTGTCTTATAAGCCAGTGTTGGTTGAACCACGAACACTGGCTGATTTGTTTCTGATGGTGCAGGCGGATGTGCGCTGGGCTGCTACTGAAGACGCTCGTGATGTGTCCGTGACCCACATCGCGCCGCTTGATTTGGCGCGTGAAAATGCATTCGCTTTTTTGAGTAATCCAAAGTTTCGCGAGCAGTTGCTTCGGTGTCAAGCGAGGGTGATTGCTTTAACGGCAACCGATTTTGAGTGGCTGCAGTCACAAAACATCGATACCACACGAAGTACCTTTGCCATTTGTGCTCAGCCGTATGCATTGTTTGCGATGGTCGCGCAGCGTTTGTATTCGCCCGCAGCCCCTGAGAAAACCAGCATCCATGCCAGTGCCGTGATTGCACCAACGGCTCAGATTGGCAAAAATGTTTGTATTGGCGCGCAGGTAACGGTGGACGAATACGCGCAGATTGGCGATAATGTGACTTTGGCGGCGGGCGTGGTGGTTGGTCGGCACGTGAAAATTGGCGCGAATTCACACGTGTATCCAAATGTTGCGTTGTACCATGATTGTGAAATTGGTGCGCGTTGCATCATTCACTCAGGTGCGGTGATTGGTTCGGATGGTTTTGGCTTTGCGCCCACACCTAAGGGTTGGCACAAAATCCCACAAGTGGGTCGCGTTTTGGTGGGCGATGATGTCGAAATTGGTGCAAACACCACCATCGACAGAGGTGCGTTGACCGATACGGTGATTCACAACGGCGTTAAGATTGATAATTTGGTTCACATCGCGCACAATTGCGTGATTGGTGCACGCACGGCGATTGCAGGTTGCGCGGCGATGGCGGGCAGTACCGAGATTGGTGAATCGTGCATGATCGGCGGCGGTGCATTATTGGGCGGTCATTTGCGCATCGCCGATAACACCATCGTGTCAGGTGGCACAGCGATTATTTCAGATATAAAAACAGCAGGTCAATATACGGGTATTTACCCAGCAAGCACACATCGCGAATGGGAACGAAACGCGCCGCTGATGCGGCATTTGGCGGATTTACGCAAGCGGATTCGGGGTTTACAAAAAAATGCTGATACCAATCAGCAAGGCAAGGATTGAGATTAGAGGGCAAAATGGCTTTAACGATAACAGACACGGGTTACGATATTAATGAGGTAATGAAGCGTTTGCCGCATCGTTACCCTTTTTTATTGATTGATCGTGTGATTGAGGTGATACCGCAAACCAAGTTGATTGCGATTAAAAATGTCACGATGAACGAGCAGTTTTTCACAGGACATTTCCCCAAACGCCCTGTGATGCCAGGTGTGTTGATTATGGAAGCACTGGCGCAGGCCTCGGCTTTGTTGTGGGTGACGGATATGCATCCTGATGCGATGTATTTTTTTGTGGGCATGGAGAAAGTGCGTTTCAAACGCCAAGTGGAACCAGGGGATCAATTGGTTTTAGAGGCCGTACTCACTAAAGTGCATCGAGGTTTTGCGTATTTTTCGACCGTCGCCAAAGTCGATGGGCAAGTAGCGGCACAAGCGGAGTTGATTTGCACCTATCGTATTGAAACAGGTGATGAAATCATCAAACCCAAATAAATATAAAATACAAAGTGAACATATGAGTTTAAATATTCATCCCACCGCAATTATTGACCCGCAAGCGCAATTGGCGGACGATGTGAAAGTCGGCGCGTACAGCGTGATTGGTGCTAATGTGGTGATTGGTGCGCGCACCGAAATTGGTTCGCACAGTGTGATTGAGGGTCATACGAGTATTGGGGTCGAAAATAAAATTGGTCATCATGTGCTCTTGGGTGGCGCACCGCAGGACAAAAAATACGCGGGTGAGCCCACCCAGCTGCTGATTGGGGATAGGAATACCATTCGCGAATTCACCAGTGTACATACAGGCACGGCTCAGGATGAAGGCATCACGCGGATTGGCGACGACAATTGGATTATGGGTTATGTGCACATTGCGCATGATTGTCAAATCGGTAATAAAACCATTTTAGCCAGCAATGCGCAACTGGCAGGTCATGTGCACGTACAGGATTGGGCGATTGTTGGCGGTATGACTGGGGTGCACCAGTTTATTAAAATTGGCGCACATGCAATGGTTGGTGGCGGTAGTGCCTTGCATAAAGATGTTTTACCCTATGTGATGATTTCGGGTAATCCGAGTGCTGTTTATGGCATCAACTCTGAAGGATTGAAACGCCGTGGTTTTTCACCCGAGCAAATCATGTCAATCAAACGAGCCTATAAAATGGTGTTCCGTCAGGATTTAACCATTGAGCAGGCGATTGAAGCGATTGAGCAAGCCATGCAAGCCGATGCCGCCAACGCTTCGGCGATGCGTTTGATGGCGGATTTTTTACGCACGGCTGAGCGTGGCATTGTTCGATGAGCGCGACTGCAATCCTACAACCGTATGATGAATGCCTGTGATCACAGGCATTTTTTACAATAAATGACACCTATGACACATATGACAAATACTGAATCCGTGCGCTTGGTGATGGTGGCAGGTGAGTCCTCGGGCGACCAATTGGCGGCAGTGCTATTACAAGGCGCGCATGCGCACTACGCACAAACCACCAGTGCAGGCATCGTCGGTGATGCGATGGTGGCGCAAGGCGCGCAAGCATGGTGGTCATCGCAATCTTTGGCGGTGCGTGGTTACTTTGAGCCCATCAAACATCTGCCGCGTATTTTAAAAATGCGCAGCGAATTGATACAGCGCACGATAGCGATGCGCCCCGATGTGTTCGTTGGAATTGACGCGCCTGATTTTAATTTGGGGGTTGAAACCCAACTGCGTGCGCAGGGTGTGCCGACCATGCATTATGTCAGTCCGTCGATTTGGGCTTGGCGAGCGGGGCGCATCGAAAAAATCCGCCGAGCGGTTGACCATATGCTGCTGATTTTTCCGTTCGAGCAAAAAATTTATGATGATGCGGGCATACCCGCGACCTATGTGGGGCATCCGTTTGCCCAGCAAATTCCCTTGATTGCTCAACCAGAACAGGCAAAACAGATATTGGGGATTGATAAAGATGCGTTTGCTTTGGCATTGTTGCCTGGCTCACGCGCTTCAGAAATTCAGTACAACGCGCCGAATTTTTTTAAAGCCGCGCAATTGATGGCGCAACGCATGGGTGCATCGGTCAAACTGGTGTGCTTGGTGCCGATTGCCCATGCCAATTTGCGCGTGCAGCTGCTCAACATTCAACAAGAACATGCGCCTAATTTGTCCATTCATTGGTTTGATGGACAAGCGCGCACGATTATGGAGGCGGCCGATGCGACCATCGTTGCCAGCGGTACAGCGAGTTTGGAAGTGGCGTTGTACAAAAAACCCAGTATTATTTCGTATCAAACCTCATGGTTGTCGGCCAAAATCTACCCTCACGTGGCATTGCAACCGTGGATAGGTTTGCCAAATATCCTCATGCGCCAGCATTTTATCCCCGAGATTTTACAAAATGAGGCAACGACGCAAGGTTTGGCAGACGCACTGACCAACGAAATTGAGCGTTATGCCAAAGATGCCAGCGTGCATGAGCAACTCACGCAGATGCACGAGAGTTTAATCGCCGACACGCCAAATTTATGTGTCCAAGCGATTGAGCAAGTTCGAACCCGGGTGAACTAAATGCGCGCAGTTAAGTTCGATTTATTCAGCGATGACACGACTTCGCCTGAGCAAGCCAAACACCTATGCGGTGCGGATGAAGCAGGACGCGGGCCATTGGCGGGTGCGGTGTTTGCCGCGGCGGTGATATTGGACAAACCCATCACTGGATTGGCAGACTCCAAAAAACTGTCCGCAAAAACCCGCGAGCGATTGTCTGAGCAAATCAAAAATGAAGCACGCGCATGGTGTATCGCCAGTGCGAGCGTGGCGGAAATAGATGAGTTCAATATCCTGCAAGCGAGTATGCTGGCGATGACGCGCGCGGTGCAGGGCTTGAGCATTCGCCCTGATTGGGTGTGGGTCGATGGCAACCATTTCCCCAAAGGTTTGATGGTGGCGCAGTATGCGGGCGGTGCGATGGTTCAAGGTGATGCCAAAGAACCTGCGATTTCGGCCGCATCGATTTTGGCAAAAGTCGCGCGCGATGCCGATTGTCTGCGTTTGCATAATTTGTATCCAGAATACGGTTTTGCGCAACACAAAGGCTATCCAACAGCGGCGCACTTAGAAGCATTACAACAATACGGCGCAACACCCGAGCATCGCATGAGTTTCGCGCCTGTGAAGAGTTTGCAATTTAAATCAAAAAAATAACTGAAAAAATAAATGAGCCAGCATGATTACCTCCAAAGACAATCCGCAATTTAAAGCCCTGAAAAAACTCATCCATCAACCCAAGCGCAGCGATGGGATGATGGCGGTCGAGGGTGTGCACGCCTGTCAATTATTGCTCAAGCATCAAGCGGTACACCAACTGCGCATCGAGAAAGCTTGGGTCGGCGCATCGGCATTGAATGACCGAGAGATTCAGGCATTGTTGCTCAACGCGCAAAGTCAACACATCCCAGTGATGGAGTTGGATGGTGGTTTATTTCGTGAATTGTCAGTTTTAGAACAGGGGATTTCGGTGGTGTTTGAAGTGCAACGCCCCGCAATTGGGCCGATGAATTTTGAGAACATCTCAGGCAATGTGGTGCTTTTGGATGGTATTCAAGACCCTGGCAATATGGGTTCGATTTTGCGTACTTGTGCGGCGGCGGGTATGTCTGAAGTTTGGCTCAATGCGCAATGCGTCAACCCGTACAGCGCGAAAGTCATCCGTGCGGGTGTGGGCGCGCATTTTGGTATTCGCATCTGCGAGAATGTTGATTTAAACGCGGCGATACAAGCACTCAAACACAATCAAATTACCGTCTGTGCCACCACTTCGCACGGCACGCACAGCATCTACCAACAGGATTTGAGTCGCCCAACTGCTTGGCTGATGGGCAATGAAGGTGCGGGTTTGAGTGCCGAGTTGCTCGCGCAAGCCGATGCTGCACTGACCATCCCAATGCACGTGGGAGAATCGCTCAATGTCGCTTCAGCAACGGCGGTGTGTCTGTTTGAAATGCTGCGACAGCAGCAAGCACAGAAATAACCACCATAAAAAAATCCCGAATAATTGTTCGGGATTTTTTACGTGTGCGGTTATGAATTTATTAAAACAATTTCGAAGCCACCCACCATGATACAGCGGCAATCAATGCCGATGCGGGGATGGTGAATATCCAAGCCCAAACGATATTACCCGCCAAACCCCAGTGTACCGAGGATGCTTTCATGGTTGAGCCTGCGCCCATGATGGCACCCGTGATGGTGTGCGTGGTTGATACCGGGATGCCCATAGCGGTTGCTGTGAACAGGGTGATTGCACCCCCCGTTTCAGCGGCAAAGCCACTAACAGGTTTGAGTTTGCAGAGTTTTTGCCCCATGGTTTTGACAATCCGCCAGCCGCCAAACAGCGTTCCAAATGCAATCGCACCAAAACAAGCATAACCGACCCAAAGTGGTAATTCATCATTTGCGCCGATCACCCCCCCTGCGAGCAGAATCAACCAGATAATCCCCATGGTTTTTTGTGCATCGTTACCGCCGTGTCCCAAGCTGTACATGGCGGCTGAAAACAATTGTAATCGACGAAACCATCGATCAACCCTTGCGGGGGCCGTTCGGTAAAAAACCCAACCGACAAGCAGCATGATGGTTGAGCCCAACAAAAAGCCCAAAGCAGGCGAGATGAAGATAAACATGATGGTTTGTAAAATTTTGTCGGCGATGAGCACAGCAAAACCACTTTTGGCCACTGCAGCACCGATGAGTCCGCCCATCAAGGCGTGTGACGAGGAGGATGGAATGCCGTAGTACCACGTAATCACATTCCAGATAATCGCCCCCATCAAGGCACCAAAAATCACGTATTGATCAACCACCGAACCTTGAATAATGCCTTTACCAATGGTGGCGGCGACTTTGTGTGGCAAAACATAAAAAGCGATGAAGTTGAAACTCGCTGCCATTAAGACGGCATGGTGGGGTTTGAGTACCCCCGTGGAAACCACAGTGGCAATGGAGTTCGCTGAATCATGAAATCCATTCATAAAATCGAATATCAGAGCCAGTGCTACGAGAAATAGCATCATACCCATTCCGATGTGTAAAGAGTTTGACATGATGTGCCTTTAATTCAAATGCGATGGTTAAAATGTGACGATGACGTTCAAACAAATCAAGTGTTTTCAACCATAATGCCTTGAATGATATTGCCCACGTCTTTGCATTTATCGGTGATGGACTCGAGCAGTTCGTATAAGGCTTTGTATTTGATGAGGTCTTTGACGTTTTCCTCTTCGCGGAACAAGCCAGACATGGCGTCGCGCAGAACGCGGTCAGCATCGGATTCCAAACGTTCGATTTCGGACGCCAAACGCAATACTTCGGCGGTGTTTTTCATGTTTTCTAAGTAATTGACGGCTTTTTCTAAACGCTCGCAGCATGCCAAAATAATCGTACAAAGTTTTTGGGCACTTGCCGAGGATTTACGCACGTCGTATAGTGAAATGGTTTCGGCCACGTCTTCCATCATGTCGATGATGTCGTCTAAATTGGTCACCAATTTCAAAATCACATCACGATCCAGCGGTGTGATAAAGGTTTTGTGCAGTAAATCAACGGTTTCATAAGTTAAGCGGTCGGCTTTTTTCTCATTGTCGCGAATCACTTGTATGTACTTGTCCGCGTTGTCAATGTCGTTGAACAAAGCCACCATTTCTTGAGCCGATACGGTGAGCAATGCGGCGTGTTGGTTAAATAAAGTGAAGAACTTGCCTTCTTTGGGCATAAAACGATTAAACATAATGAACCTTTTTCGTTGGATAAACGTGTAGGGGACGTTGATTGCATCAGTGCACTCAATATTCTATGACAGCGTCATAAAACTGTCACATTTTACCCGATGAGCCACCTAAGGGGGTGGGGAAATCGCAGAATATATTGGGTATTTTTTGTCAATCACAGCAATGTTTGCTTTGCAGCGTGTTTGCCAATTTGAAGCCTATATTTTCAGTTACAATTCACACATGACCGATACAAACACCCCTTCCACTGCGTTTGACCCCACTGAGTTGCTGGCTTCTTTGCAACATTTACCGGGGGTTTATCGTCATATCGGTGTCAATGACGAGGTTTTGTACGTCGGTAAAGCCAAAGATTTGAAAAAGCGGGTGACGAGTTATTTTCAAAAAAATCTCAGTCATTCGCCACGCATTGCGCTGATGGTACAAAAAATTGTGCGCGTGGATGTGACAATTACGCGCACCGAAACCGAAGCGTTGTTGCTGGAAAATAATTTAATCAAGCAACTTGCACCGCGTTACAACATCTTGTTTCGTGATGATAAATCTTATCCATTTTTGAAAATGACGCGCCATGATTTTCCACGCATGGTGTATTACCGAGGTGCGGTGGACAAGGTGCATCAGTATTTTGGCCCGTTTCCCAACGGCTACGCGGTCAAAGAATCGATTAAATTACTGCAAAAAGTCTTTATGTTGCGCACGTGTGATGAGACTGTGTTTCGCAATCGCTCGCGTCCGTGTATATTGCATCAAATTGAGCGTTGCTCCGCGCCTTGTGTGGGACTGATTTCCAAATCCGACTACGCTGCAGATGTGGTCGCAAGCGTGAAGTTCTTGCGCGGCGAGTCGGACGCGGTGTTGCATGAATTGCAAGGCAAAATGCACACTGCTGCCGAGCAATTGCAATTTGAGCAAGCCGCGCTGTACCGTGACAAAATCGCCGCGCTCTCGAACATGATGAGCCAACAAGCGGTTGAATCCACAGGCGACGATACCGATGCCGACATCATTGCGGTGACGCATTCGGATGCGCGCTACTGTGTGAATTTAGCGATGGTGCGCGGTGGGCGGCATTTGGGTGACAAAGCATTTTTCCCACAGCACACGCAGGATTGCAGCGCGCAGGTTGTGTTGGATGCTTTTGTGATTCAGCACTATTTGGACAGCGAGCCGCCACGTGTGATGATTAGCGCGCTTATGCCATCCAAAGCGGTTGCAGAATTGCTCAACGATGCCGTGGGACGGTCTTTGCAATGGGTCAAACAACCGCGCGGTCAGCGCAAAATTTGGCTCGAGATGGCATTGAACAACGCCCAGCTCGCACTTTCGCGCCGTATGCAACAATCGGCGAGTGCCAAGTTGCGTACCGAAGATTTGCTCAAAGTATTGCACAGTGAGATTGAAACCGATGACGAAAAATCCGACTTTCGCGTTGAATGTTTTGACATCAGCCACACCGCAGGCGAGGCGGCGCAAGCATCCTGCGTGGTGTATCAACACCACGCGATGCAGAACAACGAGTACCGCCGCTACAACATCAAAGGCATCACCGCGGGCGATGACTACGCGGCGATGCGCCAAGTGTTGCAACGCCGTTATGAAAAAATTGCCGAGTTGTTATCAAGCGTGCAAAATGAGCAACACGAGGATTTTGCCAAACACATGCCCGATATGGTGCTGGTTGATGGTGGCAAAGGTCAATTGTCGATTGCGCGCGAGGTGTTTGAAGGATTGGGCTTGGACATCTCGGTGCTGGTCGGCGTGTCCAAAGGCGAAGGGCGGCGCGTGGGTTTAGAGACTTTGGTCTTCGCCGATGGACGCGCGTCTGTGAAACTCGGCAAACTCTCACCCGCGCTGATGCTGATTGCGCAGATACGCGATGAGGCGCACCGTTTCGCAATTACAGGGATGCGTGCGGCGAGGGCGAAAACCCGCAATGTTTCGCGACTCGAAGAAATCGAAGGCGTGGGTGCGAAACGTCGCGCCGCATTGCTCAAACGTTTTGGTGGCGTGGCAGGTGTGAAAAACGCCAGCGTGCAGGATTTGGCGCAGGTGGAAGGCATTTCTGAAAAAATCGCACAGGAAATTTACAAACAATTGCACGATGATGGGCGAGTCGAATAAATGTTGGGTTAGAATACCGCCGATGAAGCGCACAGCATTTTTCATAGAAAGTTCAGTATGCCATTTAACATCCCCATCCTCCTGACTTGGGGCAGGGTCATCGCCATACCCTTGTTGGTTGCGATTTACTACGCCCCATTTGACAACTACGCCATGGTGCGCGATGTTTTGGCGACCGTGTTGTTTGTCGGGGCGGCGGTTACCGATTGGTTGGATGGCTATTTGGCGCGCAAATGGAATCAAACCAGCAAGTTTGGGGCGTTTCTCGATCCCGTTGCCGACAAACTCCTCGTGGCGGCGTGTCTCATCGTATTGGTGCATGACCAACGCGTGCACGGATTGATTGCACTGATTATCATCGGGCGCGAAATCACCATCTCGGCTCTGCGCGAATGGATGGCGAGCATCGGTGCGCGTGCGGCTGTGGCGGTCAATGAATTGGGCAAATGGAAAACCGCGGTGCAGATGATCGCGTTGCCGATGCTGTTGTTCAACGGCGTCATCGTCGGCATCAATACTCGAGTGGTCGGCACATGGTTGATTTATGTGGCTGCTGCACTGACCGTGATTTCAATGGCGGTGTATCTCAAAGGCGCGTATCCGACTTTACGCGAGCATTCGTAAAGTATATTTGACGATTTTATTTTTTTCGGTTATAGTTCAACGCATGACTACTCAATTTTTTAAACCTCTTGCTTCGTTGCGATTGCTGGCTTCTTTGCTAAGATGCCAGCCGTTGTTTGCGTACGCGAATCGAGGATGCTAAAAAGTTTAACCGTTTAGTCAGTATCCAAGAATTTTCAAACCTCGGCATCTTTTCAGCAAACGCTGTGCCGAGGTTTTTTGTTATGGTGTTTGCAAACCCAAGTTTTAATCTAACCCACATAGGTGCACAATGAACGACACATTTCGAACTTTAGACCCTGCGAAAAAATACACCGCATATCCGCAAATCAAATTGGAAAACCGTCAATGGCCAGATAAAACCTTGACCCAACCCCCGATTTGGTTGTCAACCGATTTGCGCGATGGCAATCAGGCGTTGATCGACCCAATGGACATTGATAAAAAGTTGAAATTGTGGGATTTGTTGGTCAGTTTGGGTTATAAAGAAATTGAAATTGGTTTTCCTTCGGCCTCGCAAATTGAGTTTGATTTTGTGCGCAAACTGATTGATGGTGGACGCATTCCGAAAGGCGTGGCGATTCAGGCATTGATGCAGGGACGCACGGATTTAATCAACCGCACCGCTGAGGCGATGGCGGGTGCTGAGATTGCGATTATGCACGTGTACAATGCGACCAGCCCGTTATTCCGAGAAGTGGTGTTTCAAAAGAACCGCCAGCAAACCATTGATTTGGCTTTGAAAGCGATTGACGACATCAAAGCGGCCATTGCCCAATACCCGCAAACCAAATGGGTGTTGGAATATTCACCTGAAACCTTCAGCATGACCGAGGCGGATTTTGCGGTGGAAATCTGCACGGCAGTGATGGAGCGTTGGGGTGCGAGTCCGAGCAATAAATTGATTTTCAATCTGCCTGCAACCATTGAGGTTTCAACACCCAATGTGTATGCCGACCAAGTCGAATATTTCCACAAAAACATTCCAAACCGCGATAGCGTGATTATCAGTTTGCACCCGCACAATGACCGCGGTACGGGTACGGCGTGTGCCGAACTCGGTATGCTCGCGGGTGCGGATCGTGTGGAAGGGTGTTTATTTGGCAATGGCGAGCGCACGGGCAATGTGTGTTTGGCGAACCTTGCTGTGAATATGTGGTCGCAAGGCATTCATCCTGGGATTGATTTTTCAAACATCATGGAAGTGGTGCAAATTGTTGAAGAATGCACGCAGTTGCCCGTTAGCCCACGTCATCCTTGGGCGGGCGAATTGGTGTTCACGGCGTTCTCAGGCTCGCACCAAGACGCGATTAAAAAAGGTCTGACCCGTCAAAAAGAGCGACAAATGGCGGCAGGCGGTGAGACTGTGAAGTGGGAAGTGCCGTATTTACCGATAGACCCAGCCGATTTGGGACGTGGTTATGACGCAGTGATTCGCGTGAACGCGCAGTCGGGCAAAGGCGGCATGGCGTATTTGCTCGAACGCGATTATGGTTTGGAACTGCCACGTCTGTTGCAAGTTGAAGTCGCGCGTGCGGTGCAAGTGCTCGCCGATGAGACGGGCAAAGAATTGACCAGTGAGCAAATCTATGACGTATTTAACCAAACGTTTGTCACACCTGAAGGTAAAGTGCGTTATGTGAAACACAAAATTGAGCACGAAGATGGCGTGGAAACCGTCACAGCGACGATACAAGTGAACGGCGAAGAAAAAGTCATCACAGGTACAGGCAATGGACCATTGTCGGCGTTCGCTTCAGCTTTGAATCAAGCGGTTGGCACGAAGTTCTCGGTAACGCAGTACTCGCAACACGACATCCACCCTGAAGTTGGCGATACCGCGCAAGAAGCCGTGTGCTATGTGCAAGTCGCGCATGCCGACCAAGCACCCACCTACGGTGTCGGTTTGCATTCGAACATTGTGACCGCGTCGTTCTTGGCATTTGTCGCGGCGATGAATCGTAATGGCGCGTTGAATGCTTAAGAAGCAAGCGTATTTTTTTTTGAGGTATTTTTGGTAAATGAATTGACCGCTTGGCTAAAATCACCTATAATTTCGCTTCTTGATTGATGCAAGATTGAGAAATGGCTAGGTAGCTCAGTTGGTAGAGCAGCGGATTGAAAATCCGCGTGTCGGCGGTTCGATTCCGCCCCAAGCCACCAAAATATGGAAACCCGCAGTGTTCGCATTGCGGGTTTTTTTCCTATGGATTTGAGGTTTCGTGTATGTCCATATTGAATTCCATGTGTTAATCCCCACATGCTCTGCAAGGGTGGGAAATTTATTGCATAATGAGGTTGTAAAAGCAGAGGGCGGTGCTTTATCCGTCGGTGTTAATTCACTTTTTTGGAGATAACAGTGAAACGAATTTTCTTATTTTTATTGACCAATATTGCCGTTATGGCAGTGATAACAATTGTGTTGCAGGTCACAGGCCTGAATCAGCATCTCGGTGGCCAAGGCAGTATGGCTGGGTTGTTGGCAGCATCGGCAGTTATTGGCTTTGCGGGTTCAATTATCTCGCTGTTGATGTCTAAAAAAATGGCGGCAATGTCGGTCGGTGCGCAAATCATCACACAACCACAAGGTGACGTTGAGCATTGGTTGGTTGAAACCGTCCGTCGTCAGGCAAATCAAGCGAACATCGGTATGCCAGAGGTGGCGATTTACGATTCGCCCGATGTGAATGCTTTTGCGACGGGTGCGAACAAAAACAACGCCTTGGTCGCTGTGTCCACAGGTTTGTTGCGCAGTATGAGCAAATCCGAAGCTGAAGCCGTGCTGGCACATGAAATCTCACACGTGGCCAATGGTGACATGGTGACTTTGACTTTGATTCAAGGTGTGGTCAATACTTTTGTATTCTTCTTTTCACGGATTATTGGTAATTTCGTTGACCGTGTGATTTTGAAAAATGAAGATGATGGTCCAGGCATTGGTTTTTTTGTCAGCAGTTTGGTGGCACAAATATTCTTGGGCTTCTTGGCAACGATTATTGTGATGTGGTTCTCACGTCAACGTGAGTTCCGTGCCGATGCGGGGGGCGCGAATTTATCGGGTCGTCAAAATATGATTAATGCGTTAAAACGTTTGCAATCTGCGCATGAGCCTGAGCACATGCCTGAGAAAGTGGCAGCTTTGGGTATTTCGGGCAAACGTGGCGGCATGATGAGTTTGTTTATGACCCACCCACCTTTGGAAGAGCGCATTGCGCGTTTGGAAGCATCGGTCACTCAGGGTTAATAATTAATTTTGGATTATGAAACGCCATCGAATTCGATGGCGTTTTTTATGGGCGGCTGTCAAGTGATTCACAAATCATTCACATCCGCATAAATCCAAGCCTGTCCACCCGATAGCATCCGCCCAAGTTTACGCACGTAAGCGGCATCTTCGTAGGCGTCTGCCTGAATCAATTCTTCAGACGTCAATTCAAATACCATGCCAGAAATTTTGTCTGATGGATAACCTGTGTACACCAGCATGGGGTGGTATTCTTTGCCACTGAGGGCAATGGCTTGGGCATCTGCAATTTTGACAGTGGTGACACGATAACCCAATAAAGTATCGGCAACACCCGCCAATACACGTCCAAAAGTCGCCATTTGAACGTCGGATTGTTGCAATGTGCCGTATGAAAACAGTTTTTCCATGGCGCATGATTCCTTAACGAACCAAAGGTTTGTGGGTCATTTGCGCGGTTTCATAGGGTGTGCCCGCATTGATGACGTTGGTGTAGCCCATTTGCATGAGCATTGTGCGCGCATAACCTGAGCGCATGCCTGAGGCACAATACACCACAAGGGTTTGTGTTTTGTCTTGCAAAGATGCGAGGTTGTGTGGGGAAATGGACTCCACAGGAATGTTTAGCGCGCCTTCGACATGCCCCATGGCAAATTCGCCCGCTGAGCGTACATCGATGATGAGGGCGTTCTCTGGCAGTGCCTCGCTCGGTGTGCCGCGCATTTGGGCTTTAAGTTGGTCAAATAAGTTCATGGGGATTCTCCAAATAACAAAACGGCGCATAGGTATCGGATGAACCCATGCGCCGCAGTTGTGTGCGTCATCAGTCTTTTTTGACTTCGATGGTTGCTTGGGTGTTGCGCAAGCGGATGTGTAGTTCACGCAATTGTTTCTCGTCCACTGGTGACGGTGCTTGCGTGAGCAGACACTGCGCGCGCTGGGTTTTCGGGAAGGCAATCACATCGCGAATGGATTCCGCGCCTGTCATCATGGTGACGATGCGATCCAAACCAAAGGCAATCCCGCCGTGTGGCGGCGCGCCGTATTGCAATGCGTCGAGCAAAAAGCCGAATTTTTCTTGCGCTTCTTCTGCGCCAATGTTCAAAGCGCGGAATACTTTGGATTGCACTTCTTCGCGATGAATCCGCACCGAGCCGCCGCCGATTTCCCAACCATTGAGCACCATGTCGTAGGCTTTGGCAATGCATTTGCCTGGGTCTGAACTCAAAAAGTCTTCGTGACCGTCTTTGGGCGCGGTGAACGGATGATGACAGGCAACGTAGCGTTTGGCTTCGTCGTCATACTCAAACATCGGGAAGTCCACCACCCACAACGGTTGCCAGTCTTTGGATGCGTGTCCTTTTTCGTGACCGATTTTAAGGCGCAATGCGCCAATCGCATCGTTGACCACTTTGGCGCGGTCTGCGCCGAAAAATATAATGTCACCCGTTTGCGCACCCGTGCGCTTCAAAATTTCAGTCAATGAGGCATCGTCAATGTTTTTGACAATCGGCGATTGCAAACCATCGCGCCCCGCAGTGATGTCGTTGACCTTGATGTACGCCAAACCACGTGCACCGTAGATGCCGACAAATTGCGTGTAGGCATCAATTTCTGAGCGTGAAATGTCTGAGCCGTTTGGTACGCGCAATGCGACTACGCGACCGTCAGGCAAGTTCGCCGCCGAGTTGAATACTTTGAACTCGACGTTTTTCATCACGTCGGTCAACTCAGTGAATTGTAATGGAATGCGCATATCGGGTTTGTCCGAGCCGTATAGATGCATCGCATTGGCATAACTCATCACGGGGAATGGATTGGGCAGTTCGACGTTCAATACTTCTTTAAATACACCTCGAATCATGCCCTCGAAGGTCTCACGAATGTCTTCTTCAGTCATAAATGAGGTTTCAATATCCACTTGGGTGAATTCAGGTTGGCGGTCGGCGCGTAAATCTTCATCGCGGAAGCACTTGACGATTTGATAATAGCGATCAAAGCCAGCAACCATCAACATTTGTTTGAATAATTGCGGTGACTGAGGCAAGGCAAAAAACTGACCATCGTGTACGCGTGAGGGCACGAGGTAGTCGCGTGCGCCTTCGGGTGTGGATTTGGTCAGCATCGGTGTTTCGATGTCAATGAAGTCGTTCGCGTCCAAAAATTTGCGCATCGCCATTGCCGCACGGTAGCGCAGTTTCATGTTGTGTTGCATTTGCGGACGGCGCAAATCGAGCACACGGTGGGTTAGGCGGATGGTTTCAGACAGGTTGTCCTCGTCCAACTGGAACGGTGGCGTGACCGATGGGTTGAGGATTTCCAACTCTTTACAGACCACTTCGATTTCGCCTGTCGGTAATTTTGGGTTGACCAAAGCCGCATCGCGCAAGACCACGCGACCCGTGATTTTCACGCAAAACTCGTTGCGCAACGATGAAGCCAGTTCAAACATCGCTGCATCGTCGGGGTTGCAGACCACCTGTACCAAACCTTCTTTGTCGCGCACATCCAAGAAAATCACACCGCCGTGGTCACGGCGACGATTGACCCAGCCACACAAGGTGACGGTTTGTTCAACGGACTCTTTGGTCACAAGACCACAAAAATGACTGCGCATACTCATGTGTTTACTTTCGCTGTTAAATGTAAAGGTGCAAATATTAAAATTAAGGTTTTGATTGTTTTAAGGGCTTTTTTTCAAGCGTTTCAAGGTCAACCACGCCCATAGAAATAATGTATTTGAGTGCTTCATCCACGCTCATATTCAGTTCAACCACATCGGTTTTTGCCATAATCAGAAAAAAACCCGAGGTCGGATTGGGGGTTGTGGGGACATACACGCTGACGCAATCATGCGGAATATTTTTTGCGATTTGCCCAGACGGTGTGCCCGTCTGAAACGCCACTGTCCACACGCCCGCGCGCGGGTATTGTACCAAAAGTGCCTTGCGAAAAGCTTGCCCGCTGCTGGAAAACAGGGTGTCAGAGACTTGTTTGACGCTGTTATATACGGTTTTGATGATTGGTATGTTTGAGAGCAATGAATCCATGACGCGCAAAAACCATTGTCCCAAAAAATTCGCCGCCATCATACCTGTGGTAAACAAGACCAAGACCACCAAAATCACCCCCAAACCTGGTATGTCCTTAACTTTCTCCACATCGGCAGCCAAAGGTGCGGGTAAAAATGCCACCACCGCATCCACCACGCTGGTGAAAATTCCCTGCAAAATGCCCATACCCCAAGCAATGACCGAAATCGTAATGATCACAGGAACCCATACCAATACCCCTGTGACCAAGTATTTGCGGATTTTCGCGCTGGTTAAATGATTGAACATATGTGTCGATTCTAAAAATTATTGAGCGGTGCAAGTGCCTGCACACGCGGGCGACGGCGCGTCATTGGCAACCGCCTCTTGCACAGCGGGGCACGAGGATGAAGATGCGCCACCTTTGAAATCAGTGGTATACCAGCCTGTGCCTTTGAGGGCAAAACCCGCGGCGGTCACTTGTTTACCCAATGATTCCTGCGTGCACGCAGGGCAAGTCGTGAGTGGCGCGTCGCTGATTTTTTGCAATACATCTTGGCTGTGACCGCATTCATTGCAACGGTAAGCGTAAATTGGCATTATTTCTAAACTCCATAAAGCAAACACCACATCGTTTGGTGCGAACCGATGTGGCAAAACAGGGCATATTATACGTGAAAAAACAAAGGCTTGACAATCAATGTCAAGCCTATTGGGTGCGCCTATAGGCGTTATGCTTTCTCTGGAGGGCTTTTGAGGCTGGGGTCTGAGCCAGACTTCATGGTTACACTCCCTTGATAAATGGCACCAGGGTCAATTTGGAGCGTTTGCGCTTCGATATTGCCTTGAATGTGCGCGCTTTGTTTGAGTTGCAGTTGACGCGCACTGATGTTGCCTTCTAAACGACCAAATATGACCAAATCTGCGCAGCGAACATCACCTTGTACCGTACCTTTTTCGCCAATAATCACACTGCCGTCAATCGCGAGGTTGCCTTGAATATGGCCTTCGATTTTAATTGAGTTTTTAGCAGATACATCGCCTTTGATTTGACAGCCTTCGCCGACGAGGGTACTGATATTGGCGGTATTGATATTCACTGAAGTACCATTGGTTTTTTTGTTGAACATGGTTGGTATTGATTTTCAAGAGTTATCGAGAAGATAAAGTTAAAAAACGTTCTGGATCAATTGGTGTGCCATCTTTGCGGATTTCATAATGCAAATGCGGTCCTGTTGAGCGTCCTGTGGAGCCAAGTTTTCCAACAACATCGCCCGCTTTAATGGTTTGTCCTATTTGGACATCAATTTCAGACAAGTGTGCAAATAATGTTTCGTAGCCGTTTTCGTGTGTGATGCGCACGATGTTGCCGTAACCATTTTGCATGCTTGCATAATTGACAACGCCAGAAGCCGTTGCCTTAACAGGATCGCCGACTTCGCCACGAAAATCCAAACCAAGGTGAATCTCTCCACCATAGCCTGAAAAGGGGTTGGCACGACCGCCAAATCGAGAAGATATTTCTGTGGGAACAGGCGCGCCCAAAGGCATTTTTTGCGCCGCCAAAAGAATTTTTTGCGTGTTTTGGGCAAACGTGCCCATAAATGGAATGGATGCGGATATTTTTAATGCAGATCCACCAGCGGCGTTGTTTTTGCCCTTTTCGAACTCGTTTTTCACAGGGGGGACAATATCTGCACCGCGCTCTTGTAAATAATTTTGCAACTCTAAAACCGCTTTTTCAGATTTGCGCAACTCGTTGATTTTGGCATTGACCTCAGCAGAGGTGTAGCCTTCTAAATCACCGACTTTTTGGCGCAATGCTTGGTTGTCTTTTGTGGTTGTATGGTTACGAATTGCCAGAGACACAACGCTGATGGTCAATACCGCAGTTGCAATGCCCAAACCAATCAAAGTGGGTTTTAGGTAGCGCAACAGATGCGTGTTGACCTCAATTGATTTCGTTTGTTCTGGCTCAACAATGAGCACCGTTGAACGTTTGGGTTTATTCATAGGTTTCCTATTAACACAAAAATATCAGCAAACGCAAAAATGGGTTTGCTGTATTTAAGGAAACATGGCGCAATTCAAGCCAACCAGCATAGACGCAGTATGGTCGTGTGTTTCCTTAATGTCGTTTGGTCAAACTGTTTTAACCAAACTTTGGGTTGTCAATTATAAACAATAATGACTTGATTTCGTAGTTTTTTTACCTCGGCACCCGATGCGGCTGTCACTGCGTTGATTCAAAAATGTATCTGTAGGCTGCCATAACAAGTCTCAATGCCGCTTTGAGGTTTATTTGCCACCACGCAACATCATGTCAAAAAATTCTGCGTTGTTTTTGGTTTGTTTCATTTTGTCCAAAATAAATTCCATCGCCGCAATGTCGTCCATATCGTAGAGGAATTTGCGCAAAATCCAGATTTTTTGCAGCACATCGGGCTTGAGGAGCAATTCTTCACGACGCGTACCTGATTTGTTCAGTGAAATACTCGGATAAACGCGTTTTTCAGACATCTTGCGATCGAGCGAGAGTTCCATATTGCCCGTCCCTTTGAATTCCTCAAAAATCACATCGTCCATACGCGAGCCCGTATCAATCAAAGCCGTGGCGATGATGGTCAGTGAGCCGCCTTCTTCGATATTGCGTGCCGCACCGAAAAAGCGTTTGGGGCGTTGTAGGGCATTGGCATCGACCCCACCTGTTAAAACTTTGCCTGACGATGGAATGACGTTGTTGTAGGCACGCGCCAGACGCGTGATGGAGTCGAGCAAAATAACCACGTCTTTACCCGTTTCGGTCAAACGTTTGGCTTTCTCAATCACCATTTCGGCGGCTTGTACGTGGCGCGTGGCAGGCTCATCAAAGGTCGAAGCGATGACTTCACCGCGCACCGAACGTTGCATTTCAGTTACTTCCTCAGGACGCTCGTCAATCAGCAATACGAATAGTTCGACATCGGGGCGGTTTGCCGAAATCGCATGGGCGATGTTTTGCAACATCACGGTTTTACCCGATTTGGGTTGCGCCACGATCAAACCACGTTGACCCAAACCAATCGGTGCAATCAGGTCAATGATGCGTCCAGTGATGTTTTCTTCAGCGCGGATGTCGCGCTCCAATGGCAATAATGTGTTTGGATGAATGGCAGTCAAATTCTCAAACATGATGCGGTGCTTGGTGTGCTCAGGCGGCAAGCCATTGACTTTTTCAACTTTAACCAAGGCGAAATAACGCTCATTGTCTTTCGGAGTGCGAACCTCGCCCTCAATGGTGTCGCCCGTGTGTAAATTGAAACGGCGGATTTGCGCAGGCGAGATGTAAATGTCATCGGTACTGGCAAGGTAAGAGGTATCGGGCGAACGCAAAAAGCCAAACCCATCAGGGAGCACTTCGAGTGTACCGTCGCCAAACACGGACTCACCTGCTTTGGCGTGGCGTTTGAGAATCGCAAACATCAACTCTTGTTTACGCAGACGGCTGGCATTTTCGATGCCCATTTCGAGTGCGTTGTCTACAAGGGCTTTGATGGGGAGAGATTTAAGTTCGTTTAGATGCATGGTGTTTTAATTGATAAAGTATGGGCGTGGGTGAAATGCCACGAATGAGCGATTGGAATCAATCAGGGTTTTTTGAGTTTGGGTGGGGGTTGTATAGATAACGCGACGGGGATAGGAATCAATGCGTCAGTAGAATTTGGCGCATTATGCCGATTTAACAGGTATTTGTCAAATCGGCATGTGAATACAAATTAAATGTGACTGTCGATGAAGGCTGCCAATTGTGACTTACTGGCCGCGCCGACTTTAGTGCCCATCAATGTGCCATTTTTGAACAATAGCAAAGTAGGGATGCCACGGATGCCAAATTTAGCGGGTGCTTCTTGGTTCTCATCGACATTGACTTTAACAATCGAGACTTTACCCGCGTAGTCAGCAGACAATTCGTCTAAGATTGGGGCAATCATTTTGCAAGGGCCACACCATGCCGCCCAAAAATCGACCAATACAGGTACAGAAGAGTTTAAAACGTCGGCTTCAAAAGTAGCGTCGGTGACGTGTTTGAGTGAGCTCATGGGTTTATCCTTTAAAAGTTAACTGAATGATTTAATCTTAAACAAATATTAAAACGATGATTTGAATATGGGGGATTGATTGTTTATTTCAAGTATTTAAAATACTTTACTTACACCAAGGTGACTATTCTAACCCTTTTTTAAAGATGTTGTCGAAACGAGGTGCAAGCTTATTGATTTAATTTGTATTCGATGCGGCGGTTTTTCAATCGACCTGTTTCGGTGTCATTGCTGGCAACAGGTACAGACGATCCATAGCCTTTGGCGGTCATATTGCTTGCAGGTACTTGTTGCTTGATTAAAAAATCACGTACGGCTTTGGCGCGTGCTTCGGACAGTTTGATGTTGTTTGCTTCGTTACCAATATTGTCTGCATGCCCTGCAATTTCAAATCCATTGGTTTTGCCTTGCAGCAAAATAGCCGCTTTTTTCAAAACCGTTTGGTTGATGGCGGGAATTTGCGCTGAGCCACTGGCAAAATTGATGATTTGCATATTCATCGCATCCAATATTGATTGTGTGTCTGAATTAACAGACAGACCGTCCAATGCCGACAGGGCATTGGTATTGGCGGTGTTGACATTGCTGGCAATGTCCAATGCTTTGACGGTCGTGCCCTCGCCAACAAACGCCGTCAATGGCTCTTTGAGCGAAATGGCTGTGCCCGACAAAGTCAAAACATCACCATGGGCAGTCAACTCTGCACCCGGGATCTTAAAGAAATCAAAAAATCCTTTGAGGTGATCCAGCCACTTGGCGGGTTTGACTTGGTCGCTGACTGTTAAATTATTGGTGAAATGGCTCTCACCAAATGAGGCGCGCAGTTCATTGTCAATCGACAGTTTAACCGCCTCAGAGGGCACGTTGCCATTCAAAGTGAAATGGTTTTGCGTATTGACCGCAGTCAGTGTTAAGGGCGATAAGGTCATTTTGGTGTTGGTTTGCACTTTAACCACAGGTTTGGGTACGGGAATGGTGTGGTTGAAGGTTGCACCACCTTGCAACAATAAGTACACCAAAAACGCGGTCACGCCTGCACCAACGACTTGGGCGGCTTTTGGAATGTCAGACAAGAGGTTTTTGTTTTTGTGGTTCATAATAAACTCAGTTAAGTTGCAAAAATGGATCAATCAAGCGAAACAAGTGGTAGTTTACCGCATTTGCTCCTTGGACGACAATGTTCTACTTTGTACTGAAATAAAATATATTTACTCTCATGTCATATATAAGACACAAGAATTCAAAATTCAGATAAACTATCGGACACCATCCGTTTTGAATGTTTCTTTTTGATATTAACCCTTTTTAAAAGGACACCACCATGTTACAAGCATATCGTGAACACGTAGCCGAACGCGCCGCGTTGGGTATTCCTCCCTTGCCATTGTCAGCACAGCAAACCGCTGACTTAATTGAATTACTCAAAAACCCACCAGCGGGTGAAGAAGCCTTTTTGGTGGACTTGTTGACCCACCGCGTTCCTGCGGGTGTCGATGATGCAGCTCGTGTGAAAGCGAGTTATTTATCGGCTGTGGCGCATGGTGATGAAAAATGCGCTTTGATTACTGTTGAACGTGCAACTGAATTGCTCGGCACGATGCTCGGTGGTTATAACGTTGCCCCATTGGTTGATTTGTTAGACAACGCCTCTGTCGGTGCGATTGCGGCTGAAGGTTTGAAAAAAACTTTGTTGGTGTTTGATCAATTCCACGATGTCAAAGAGAAAGCCGATAAAGGTAATGCCAACGCAAAAGCCGTGTTGCAAAGTTGGGCGGATGCTGAGTGGTTCACGTCACGTCCTGAAGTCCCCGAATCGATTACTGTGAGTATTTTCAAAGTCACGGGCGAGACCAATACCGATGATTTGTCACCTGCGCCAGACGCTTGGAGTCGTCCTGATATTCCTTTGCACGCATTGGCGATGTTAAAAAATAAGCGCGATGGCATCGAACCTGAAGAAGACGGCAAACGTGGCCCAGTGAAATTCCTTGAGGACTTACGCGCTAAAGGTAACTTGGTAGCGTATGTGGGCGACGTGGTCGGTACAGGTTCTTCACGTAAGTCTGCAACCAATTCGGTGTTGTGGTTCACAGGCGAAGACGTGCCATTCGTGCCCAACAAACGTTTCGGTGGTGTGTGTTTGGGCTCAAAAATTGCGCCAATTTTTTACAACACCATGGAAGACGCAGGCGCGTTGCCGATTGAATTGGATGTGTCAAAAATGAATATGGGCGATGTGGTTGAATTGCGTCCATACGAAGGCAAAGCCCTCAAAAATGGTGAAGTGATCGCTGAGTTTAAAGTGAAATCAGACGTGTTGTTCGATGAGGTTCGTGCAGGTGGTCGTATTCCATTGATTATCGGTCGTGGTTTGACGGCGAAAGCGCGTGAAGCATTGGGCTTGCCCGTATCGACTTTATTCCGTTTGCCAACCAATCCTGCCGACAATGGTAAAGGTTTCTCATTGGCACAAAAAATGGTCGGTCGTGCGTGTGGTTTGCCAGAAGTGAATGGACAACAGCAAGGCATTCGCCCAGGTACCTACTGTGAGCCGAAAATGACCACTGTGGGCTCACAAGACACCACAGGTCCAATGACCCGTGATGAATTGAAAGATTTGGCGTGCTTGGGCTTTTCAGCCGATATGGTGATGCAATCATTCTGTCACACCGCAGCCTATCCAAAACCAGTGGATGTCAAAATGCATCACGAACTGCCAGACTTCATCAGCACCCGTGGCGGCGTGGCTTTGCGCCCAGGCGATGGCGTGATTCACTCATGGTTGAACCGTTTGTTGTTGCCTGATACGGTCGGTACGGGCGGTGACTCGCACACCCGTTTCCCAATTGGTATTTCGTTCCCAGCGGGTTCAGGCTTGGTGGCCTTTGCGGCGGCAACGGGCGTGATGCCACTCGATATGCCTGAGTCTGTACTCGTGCGTTTTAAAGGCGAAAAAATGAATCCTGGTGTGACCTTGCGTGATTTGGTCAACGCAATTCCGCTGTACGCGATTAAAGCAGGTTTGTTGACGGTTGAAAAACAAGGCAAGAAAAATATTTTCTCAGGCCGCATCCTCGAAATCGAAGGTTTGCCAAACTTGAAAGTCGAACAAGCGTTTGAATTGTCTGACTCGGCAGCAGAACGCTCTGCAGCGGCTTGCTCAGTGCATTTGGACAAAGAACCAATTATCGAATACATGACTTCAAACATCACCATGATGAAATGGATGATTGCTGAAGGTTATCAAGACGCACGTACTTTGGCACGTCGCATCAAGGCAATGGAAGATTGGTTGGCTAAACCAGAATTGCTCAAAGCGGACCCAGATGCAGAATACGCGGCAGTGATTGAAATCGATTTGGCAGACATTCACGAGCCGATTGTGGCTTGCCCGAACGATCCTGATGATGTGAAAACCTTGGCCGATGTGGCTGGCGCGAAAATCGATGAAGTGTTTGTCGGTTCTTGCATGACCAATATCGGACATTTCCGCGCAGCGTCAAAAATTTTGGAAGGCAACCGTGACATTCCTGTGAAATTGTGGATGGCACCGCCGACCAAAATGGATGCGAAACAATTGAACGAAGAAGGTCACTACGGCGTACTTGGTTCAGCGGGCGCGCGTATGGAAATGCCGGGTTGTTCACTGTGCATGGGTAACCAAGCGCAAGTGCGCGAGGGTGCAACTGTAATGTCGACTTCAACCCGTAACTTCCCGAACCGTTTGGGTAAAAATACCTTTGTGTATTTGGGTTCAGCAGAGTTGGCGGCGGTCTGTGCCAAACTCGGTAAAATCCCGACCAAAGAAGAGTATATGGCTGAGACGGGGGTACTGGCTCCTGCCAGCGCGTCGATTTACAAATACCTCAACTTTGATCAAATCTCCGATTACACCAAGATTGCCGATGAAGTGAAGGCGTAATTTAGCCCTTGTACTGATGTGCAAAAAGCGACGAATCCATTGGGTTCGCCGCTTTTTTGCCATTTATAATCTTTTTAATTGTTCATCGAATCAACACGCTGTAGATTTAGAGAGCGTGTATCACTGGGCTGAGTGTAAGCATTCGCATTAAGGAAACACGGAGCAACCCAATCCAATCTGCGTTCGAGATAAAAACAGTTTTGAACGCGGAGAAATGAGTGGGTCATCGCCATTCTACGACAGCCCACTTATTTCGACAAAGTGCAGGGCTGTTTTTATCCGAACCCTATGGGCTGGGCATTTGCGACACGATGCGTTTCGTTACAAGGTTTGCGAAGGGAATAACCATTCACAAACCTTGCGCCTCGCGTCTCATGCCACAAGCACCCAGCGCAATTGGCATGGGTTGTTCCGTGTTCCCTTAATTTTGATCACCAAAACCGATAGAATGGTAGCCATCCACTTGGGCATTTAATTCTCGATTGGCGCGATTGCCCACATTGCCTAAGCCTTTTAACTCCAACTGTATGTAAAAGGTGTTGTCCACTCGGTTGTTGCTGTTCACCGTGCGTTGTCCCACAAAACGGAATATCCAACAATCTTTGACGTATTCAACCCCCATCCAAGCATCTGTGAGGCGTTTGTTGTTTAAATCATAGTTTAACCTTGAAACCGCATATAGGTTGTTTGACACCAGTGACACAGGCCATTGCGCGGAAACATAGGCGGTTTTCGAAGGTTCAGTGAGGATTTTGTTTTTGTGATAACCGAGGTTGATGACTTTTCGATAGGCAGGCTGCCAACGAATTGCTGCGTCTGTGCGCAATAATTTACCAGAATCTGAGTTGTATTGAGCAAACCCTTGTGTCCATAGTTGATTGAATACTTTTCCTGACATCGCTGCCAATACATCTGATTTTCGATAGGCATTGCTGTTTTCTAATGCGCCAGACAGATTGACTGTTTGTTTGGAAAAATAATGACGCTGTGCCAACGATGCCTGAAACAACTCCTCTCCCGTATCTCGCTCTAAAATACGCGAGGTTACGCCCGCAGTGACTTGGTTGGCTTGGGCGACGCGGTCATTACCTGTGAATAGGTTTTCAGAATAAATACGTGAGAAATCCAAATCTGCCAAGGCACTGTCAAAGTTCCAAATATTGGCTTGATTTTTATACGGAATATGAGCGTAGTAAATACGCGGCTCTAAAGTTTGAGTGATGTTTTGTTTGAGCCATTTGCCTTGACGTTCTAAAATCACACCACTATCAAGACTAAAAATTGGTAGGGTGCGTGAAGCGGATTTGTCGTAGGTAATGCCATTTGCATTGGCTGGTAGAGGTACGCGGCTCAAAGCGTATTGGGTGATGTGCAAACCCAATTTAGGCACGATGAATGCCCCTGGCGTGCGCCACTCATAGGCAATGCTTGGGTACATCAGATGCCGCCAACCTTGCGCCTTGTTCTGTATGTCATCGTGCGCAAAACGGGTTGATTCTAACTGGGTGTTTAACAGCCAATTACCCCAACGTTTGTGGTAGCGCATTTCAAACTGGGGTTTGAAATCATAGGGCGCATCCACTTGGTTGTTTTTGGTTTGTAAGGTTTGATAGGATTTTTGGCGCAAACGCAGGCTCAAACCATCCTGTTTGTAGCGCAGGCTGTATTCAGAAGGCATGGTTCGAGCACCACCATCCCAGTCTTGGACACTAAAATCATCAATGAAACCATTGTCAGACATTCTGCGCGCATTGATGTTGGCTTGCCAAACCCCTTCACCCAAGGTACCTTGTGATAAATGTTGGCCGTGCCAATAATAGCGTTTGGTTTTGGTTTTTTTGTCATGGGGTAGGTAATCACCATATAGGCTACCTTGCCCCCAGCGCGTAAGGTAACGGTACTCGCCGCCAAATCGTGCACCGCGTTCAGTGAGCCACTGAGGGTTCACGGTGAAATCATAGTTCGGCGCAATGTTGAAGTAATAGGGCGCGCTGATGGACGCGCCATTGAGTGTTGAATAGCCGTAAGTTGGCGTTAAAAACCCTGATTGACGACGGTTTCCTAAGGGAGCTTTGAAATAGGGGGTCGCGAGCACGGGGATGTTTTTAAATACCAGTACGCCGTTTCGCCCTGTGGCAGAATCACTGTCTTGATCGAGTATGAGGCTATCGGTTTTGATATACCAATCAGGGTCATCGGCTTGGCATGTGGTATAACGCGCTTGCGAGAGCAGGGCGCGTCGCCCAGATAAAATCGTTAGTGATTCCGCTTTTCCATGTCCGTCGGAGGCTTTGACAGTGAAGTTGGCGGGCGTCACACGCCCAGTCTGACTGGCTAAGTTGTACTGAATGCGCTCGCCTGATAGCGTGTCTCCATCGGGATTATTGACTCGCGCGTTGCCTTTGACGGTGACCTGCTCACTGGCATAGTCGTATTGGATGCTGTCGCCTTGTAGTTGTGTGGCATCCCGAGCAATGCAGGCGCGACCTTTTAAAATCAAATCTTGGTTGGCAATCGCTGTGAGTGTATTGCCAACGCCGACGGTGCTGCCATTGGGGATGGTCGCAGGTTGTTGCAAATCTTCGCAGTAGGGCAGTGTGTCAGGCTGTGGTTTACTGCCTTGAGTGCTGACTGGGGGCACCACCCATAAATCTTCTGAGGTGGTTTGCGCAGACGCAATACCAAATGCACTACTGCCTGCCATTAAAAAAACCAGCGTGCTGAGCACATGTGCCGTCATCGGTTTGAGACTAAAAGAAGGTTTTGAAACGGCAAAATTCATCGAATATCGAGTCGGTTGACAGGTTTGTTGTAACACTGTGTTGATTTATGGAAGGCTTCTTTTGAGTTTTTGTAATTATCTTGTAAAATGCGTGGATTCTAAACGAATTTTACTCAACTCGGAAATTGTACCTGATAATTCAATTTCTTTTCATATTTTGGACCA
This sequence comes from Hydromonas sp., assembly GCA_017986195.1. Taxonomy (GTDB): domain Bacteria; phylum Pseudomonadota; class Gammaproteobacteria; order Burkholderiales; family Burkholderiaceae; genus CTSOIL-112. The sequence continues at coordinate 9,218 of JAGNWC010000001.1, read as the reverse complement.
ATCTCAATGCCTTCTCTGTCCTTTGATGAGCGCGTCACTTTACTCACCACGTGGTTAAAATCCTTGCCCAATGACTGGGCGATTCAACCCGAAACTTTATCAGTCGCCTCAGCCGACGCAAGTTTTCGCCGATATTTTAGAGTTGAATCAACACATCCACAACATCTGAGCATGATTGTCATGGACGCGCCACCTGCGCACGAAAACTGCAAACCGTTTATTCACGTCGCGCAATTATTTGCTCAAAGTGGGGTGAATGTCCCCAAAATTTTGGCGCAGGATTTAATCCAAGGGTTTTTATTGCTTAGCGATTTGGGTGATACCACGTATTTGGCGGCTTTAAATGCCGATCTATCGCAAGCGAATGCGCTGTACCGACAGGCGTTTACTGCATTGGTGCAACTGCAAAAAATCAGCACGCCCGATGATTTACCGCTGTATGACCGTGAACGTTTGCTCAATGAAATGATGTTGTTTCCGCAGTGGTATCTCGGTGTGCATCACCAATACAGCATGAGTGATGTGCAAACGGCTGAGCTGACCAAGGTATTTAATATTTTATTGGATAACAACACTGCGCAGGCTCAAGTGTGGGTGCATCGCGATTTTCACAGCCGCAATTTAATGGTGCAAAATGACGTCGCCCACAACCCTGGGATTTTGGATTTTCAAGACGCGGTGTATGGTCCGATAACTTATGATGCGGTATCGCTGTTGCGCGATGCGTATATTGAGTGGGATGAGCAGCAGCAGATTGATTGGTTGGTGCGTTATTGGGAAATGGCGCGGGCGGCGGGTTTGTCTGTGCCCGCGCAGTTTGATGTGTTTTACCGTGACTTTGAATACATGGGCTTGCAACGTCATTTGAAAATCTTGGGCATATTCGCGCGCTTGTACCACCGCGATGGTAAATCAGGTTATCTAAAAGATTTGCCTTTGGTGCTCAAATATACGCGTCAAGTTGCAGCGCGCTATCGTGAATTTGGGCATTTATTGCTCTTGTTGGATCAAGTGGCAGAGCAAGCAGGCGAAGCGGGACAAACCACTCAGGTTGGTTACACGTTCTAAGCGCAAAGGAAAATTAAATGATACAAGTGGCCATGATTTTTGCCGCAGGGCGTGGTGAGCGGATGCGACCGTTGACCGATGTGACCCCCAAACCTTTGCTCAAAGTGGCGGGTAAACCACTGATTGTCTGGCAAATCGAAGCACTTGCGCGTGCGGGTATTCGTCAAATTGTGATTAACCACGCGTGGCTGGGTGAGCAAATTTCTGAGCATCTCGGAGACGGCGATGAGTTTGGCGTGCAGTTGTATTATTCGGCAGAACAGACCGCTTTGGAAACAGCAGGGGGCATTGCCAACGCCTTGAGAATGTTGCAATTGCTCAGTGATAGCCCGATATTTTTAGCCGTCAGTGGCGATGTGTACACCGATTACGATTATGAGCAACTGCACTCGGTTGCCGATGAATTGGCGCGAGCGTCTGAACCGCACATGCATTTGATTATGGTAGACAATCCAGAGTTTCATCCACAAGGTGATTTTGTTTTGCATGAGGATGGTGTTCTTTATCCGCGAGACGACACCCATGGACGTGCTTTGACCTTTGGCAATATTGGTTTATACGACATGCGCCAATTTGAGGACATTGTGGTTGGTGAAAAAGTGGCGATGAGCCCGTATTATCGCACGTCCATTGAGCGCGGCTTGGCCACAGGCAGTTATTTTGATGGTGTGTGGGAAAATGTTGGTACGCCCTTACAATTGGCTCAGTTAAATGAAAAGTTAAGTTAGAATGATTCTATTGGTTGGTTTTGTGAGAACATCCAACCATCACACAAAGATACGACACAAACGGAGATGAGCGATGCGCATATTATTGGCAGAAGATGACGAAGTACTGGCCGATGGACTGTCGCGTGCATTGCGTGAAACAGGCTATGCGGTGGATGTGGTCAATGATGGACAACAAGCCGACGCAGCACTCTCGACCCAAGAATGCGATTTGCTGATTTTGGACTTGGGTTTGCCAAAAATGTCAGGGCTTGAGGTCTTGCGTCGCGCACGTGCACGCCATATGTACACGCCCGTATTGATTTTGACGGCGGCCGATTCGGTTGAGCAACGCGTGCAGGGTTTGGATTTGGGCGCGGATGACTATATGGCAAAACCCTTTTCGCTCAATGAGTTGCTCGCTCGTGTGCGTGCACTGACTCGCCGTCAAGCGGGTTTTGGGCAAAGTCGCATTCAATTGGGCAATTTGAGTTTTGACTTGGTCTCGCGCAGCGCGCAAGTCAATGAGCAATTGATTGATTTGTCTGCGCGTGAGTTGGGTGTGCTTGAAATATTACTCAACCGTACGGGGCGATTGGTCTCCAAAGAGCAGATTTTGGATCATCTGTGCGAATGGGGCGAAGAAGTCAGCCACAATGCGATTGAGGTCTATGTGCATCGTCTGCGTAAAAAATTAGAGCCATCGGGTTTAAGCATCACCACCATTCGTGGTTTGGGCTATTGTCTGGAAAAGCCCAAGGATGGCGTAGCAGACAACACTGACGCGTCGGATGAATAATCGAGCGACAAGTTTATGTGGCACGCGCTTAAAACCTCCCGTCCCAAATCACTGTTTGGGCAAATCATGTTGTGGATGTTGTTTCCATTGATTGTGCTATGGCCGCTGTCGATGCTGATTTCCTACCCGATTGGGCGCAGCATCGCGGATTCGCCTTTTGATCAGGGCTTGAGCAACCAAGTGCAATTGTTACAGCAGCGTTTGAGCACCGAGCCGCATCATCAAGCTTGGCAAATTAAGGCCAGTGATGGGCGTGACAAACAGGTGTTTCAACTTATCACTGCCGACGGCACACCGATTGACGGTCAAGCAACACTGCCGCAGCCGCCGATGCTTGAATCGATTGAACTCAATCGTATTCAGTTTTACAACACCAAAATTGATGGTGAACCCTACCGCATGGCGTATGTGTGGCTGCAGGTCGATTCAAAAATCGCCATTGCGGAACATTTGATGCCCGAAACCATTTTGTTGCTGCAAGTGGGTGAAACCTTGAACAAACGCCGCGCGCTGGCGCGTGAAATTTTGCAAGGGGTTACCTTGCCGCAATTGATGTTTTTACCGATTGCAGTGATGTTGATTTGGTTTGGCTTGACGCGCGGGATTATGTCGCTCAATCGTTTGCAAATGAGCGTGTTGCAACGCAACGAGCAGGATTTGAGCAACTTATCATTGGACGAAGCCCCTGAAGAAGTGCAACCCCTAGTGCGCAGTTTTAACAATATCCTCAGTCGATTGCGGCGCAATGTGGGCTTGCAAAAACGCTTCTTGGCGGATACCGCGCATCAAATCAAAACCCCATTGGCGGGCTTGAAAGCGCAAGCCGAACTCGCATTGCATACCAAAGACGCGCTGCAACGGCGCGAAAGTTTGGAGCACATCAGCAGTTCAGCCGACCGCGCGGCGCGTCTGGTTTCGCAATTGATTGCCTTGGCACGTACCGAACACATCAGCACACAGGGCACGGATTGGAAAACCATTGATTTGGTACAAGCGGCACGCAATCAATTGGTTAACGCGGCCGATCACGCGATGCAAGCGGGCTTGCTGATTGCTTTTGAAGCACCTGAATGTGAAGTGCCCATCCATGCGCAACCCGTGATGCTCGGCGAGTTGATTAAAAACCTCATCGATAACGCCTGTCATTACACCGAGTCAGATGTGACCGTGCGCGTGACCCAAGACCACCTCGCGGCGCATTTATACGTGCTTGACAACGGCCCAGGGATTCCGATGCACGAGCGCGAGCAAGTGTTTGAGCCATTTTACAGCGTATTGGGCGAGCACAAAGGCGGCAGTGGTTTGGGGTTGGCGATTGTCAAAGAAATTGCACGTCTGCACGATGCGGAATTGAAAATCACTGAGAATGTCGAGCTGACCAACTCATACCTAAAGCCTGGGCTCATCGTGCATGTGGTATTTAAACGCGCTGAAATCGTCAACCCAAACACCACTGAATTGGGGACGTAGGTCAGCGTACTTACGCCGCGCTGCCACCAAAAACCTCCATCGCCATCAGTGCATCCGCCACGGTCATTACCCGCGCATTGCGGGTGGATGGCTCAATGCAAGTTTTGGTTAAAATCGCATGGTCTATCCCCGCCAAGCCGCGATAGCGCACAGTGATGGGCTCGTGGTCTTGTGCGCGCAGTTGGCTGATGAGCGAGGTGCTTTGTGGTTCTGAGAACGCGTACATTGGCGACTCACCTTTGATGGATACTTGCATCCACGGCGCGTGCACCATTTCGATTTTGCCTGCTTCGAGTAGCGGTCGCATGAATTGATAAAAAAACAGCAACATCAACGCGCCGCTGTGGATGCCATCGGCATCGGGGTCAAACAGCAACACCACACGTTCAAATTGCAGTTTGTCGATGTCAAAATCGGTACCAAATCCCGCGCCCAAACTGTCCATCACCGCTTTAAACAAAGGATAGTTTGCTACTTTTTCAGGTCTGGCTTTGATGGCGTTCAAAGGTTTGCCCTGCATGGGTAAAACCGCTTGAAACACCCCGTCACGCAAATGCGCCACCGTGCTCGCAGCAGAATCGCCCTCGACGATGAACAGTTCGGTACCTGCGCCGTGCGTGCGCGAGTTGATTAATTTGATGGGGGTGTTTTTGAAATACATGGGGTTGTTTGGGCGGCTGGTTTTTGATAAAAAACAATGTAGCACAGAACATATTTTCAAAGTTTATTGAGGTGCGGATTTTTCTGCCGTGTTATAATTCGCACTGGCGGGTCCCTTCGCATTGGGCGATGGTGAATCGGGTCAGGTGCGGAAGCAAGCAGCCACAGCTATTTTACTCAAGTGCCGAAGTCAGGCTCGCCTCTAAATTCCCAAATGGGCGATGGATGATGTCCATCGCCCATTTTCTATAGTAAGTTTGTTTGAAAGAACACCATGAGTTCACAAGTCCTTGCGCGTAAATGGCGACCCAAAAACTTTACCGAACTGGTCGGTCAAGACCACGTGGTCAAAGCTCTGAGCCATGCGCTGACCGAACAACGTCTGCATCATGCGTATCTGTTTACAGGCACGCGTGGCGTGGGTAAAACCACGATTGCGCGGATTTTGGCAAAGTCTTTAAACTGTGAGCAGGGCATTTCAGCAACGCCTTGTGGTGTCTGTGCCACCTGTCAAGAAATCGACGCTGGGCGGTTTGTCGACTTGCTCGAAATCGATGCGGCCAGCAATACGGGCGTGGGCGACATGCGCCAACTGATTGAGAATGCCGAATACATGCCGACTGCGGGGCGTTACAAAGTGTATCTGATTGACGAGGTGCACATGCTCTCGCAAAATGCGTTTAATGCGCTGCTCAAAACGCTTGAAGAGCCACCCGCACATGTGCTGTTCATCCTCGCAACGACCGACCCACAAAAAGTCTTGCCCACGGTGCTCTCGCGCTGCTTGCAATTTAATTTAAAGCAAATGCCGCCCGCAGACATCGTCACACATTTGTCAAAAATCCTTACGGCAGAACAGGTTGATTTTGAAGAAGAAGCTCTGCATTTGATTGCCAAAGGCGCGCGCGGCAGTATGCGCGACGCGCTGTCACTGACCGATCAGGCGATTGCGTTCTCGGCATCCAACGTCAGCACCAGTGCGGTCAAAGATATGCTCGGCGCGACCGACAGTGCGCAAATCGAAGCGATATTGCGTGCCTTGATTGCGCGCGATGGCAAGGCTCTGGTGAATATTGCCGAGCAAATGGCGAGCCAATCGACCTCGTTTTTAGACGCAACGATTGAATTGGCGCAGGTGCTGTACCGCATCAGTTTGGCGCAAATTGTGCCCGATGCCGTGCCCGATGACTTTACCTTGGCAAAAATCGTGCGCGAACTCGCACCTGAAATGGGCGCGGACGAGGTGCAGTTGTACTACAGCATCGTCACCCAAGCGCGTGAGCAACTGCATTTGGCACCCGATGCGCAGGCAGGCTTTACCATGATGCTGTTGCGGCTGTTGGCTTTTGCCCCCGAACACTTTAAGGCAGACAGCGCAAAAAAGTAATCAGCGCAACTTCCAAGCCTGTATCCACACAGCACACATTTGCGTCACCGATGATGCCTGTGTCGATAAAGCCCGCAGAAGTTGCGCCACACACACCCTCACAACGCGCAGCATCCGAACTGCCAACAGCATCCCTCACGTCATCAGGGTCTGAGGATGCGAGTGATGCCGCTGCGCTTGCGCAAACATGGGCCGATATGGTGGTGCACATGGGTTTGAAAGCATTTGCGGGACAACTGGCGCGTCAAAGCGAATTGGTGTTGTTGACAGAGACAGCCATGGTGTTGCGTTGTGAGAAACTCAGTTTAGCAACCGATGACAATGCTTTAAGCGGTCTGCGTTCGGCATTAAAAACCTATTTTACCGAGCTGGGACAGCCGATGCCAACGCTCAAAGTCGAGATTGCCGAATTGGGACAAGTGCGCAACAGTCCGCAAAAAACCAGTGCCAAGCAACGCGACGATTCGCTCGCCAGTGCCAAGCAAGCAGTGCAACAACACCCCACCATTGCCGCCATTGTGCGCGAGTTTGATGGTATGATTTTGCCCAATTCGATACAACCCGAATAATTTTTTAAGAGCATGAATTAAAAGGAACTGATTATGATGAAAAACCAATTAGCGGGCTTAATGAAGCAAGCGCAAAAAATGCAAGAAGACATGAAAAAAGCCCAAGACGAACTGGTCAATATCGAGGTTGAAGGGCAGTCGGGCGCGGGCTTGGTCAAAGTGACCATGAACTGCAAATTTGGCGTGAAACGCGTGCAAATCGATCCGTCACTGATGGAAGACGACAAGGACATGATAGAGGATTTGGTCGCGGCTGCAGTCAATGATGCGGTGCGCCGTGCCGAAGAAGCCAGCGCAGCGCATATGGGCAAACTCACATCAGGCATGAATCTACCTGCGGGCATGAAATTGCCGTTTTAATGTTTTTAAGGTAAATCGACCACGAGCGTGTAGCGGCGATTGGTATTTTTCAACGTAATCGCCCGATTCTGAAAAAGCCATGAGTTAGATAAATGTATGTGGATTGCTTCGCGGGTAAAACCTCGCTCGCAATGGCTAAGGTTTTTAATGGGCCGTTTGTCAGCGCGCACCATCGAGCATGACGCTGTCATCAATCGTTCCTACGTCGCTACACGCCAAGCACAAGATACAAAAAAGCCCCTAATGTGAGGGGCTTTTGTTCGTGATGCGTGTGTCTATAATCAAGAGGCAGGTTGACCCACAAACACCTCAACACGGCGATTTTCAGCACGACCTGCCACCGTAGCATTGGTGGCAATCGGTTGGGTTGAGCCTTTGCCTTCGGTGGTAAAGCGACTGCTGGCAACCCCTCTATTCACCAAGTAGTTGCGCGTTGATTCGGCACGACGTTGTGACAGTGGGTAGTTGATGGCATCAGAGCCTGTATTGTCGGTGTGACCGACCACATACACCACAGTGGTGTTATTGGCATTCAATGTGCTGGCAACGGTGTTCAATACCGATTGCAGGCGGGGCTGAATGGTCGCTTGATTGGTGGCAAAGCCCGCGTCTGCTGGGATGTCCATTTTAATGCGGTTGTCCGCTGTGCGTTGAACGTCAATGCCTGTGCCTGCGGTGGCTTGTTCCAAAGCCGCTTGTTGTTTGGCCATTTGGTTGTTCCACACATAACCACCGAGCCCACCGACGGCTGCCCCAATAGCAGCATCGCGCCCAACGTGATCGCTGCCCGTGGTGCTACCGATAATCGCGCCAGCCGCCGCGCCAATCACTGCGCCAATGGCAGTTGATTTACCTGCGCCTTGGGGTTGAGTCATTGTGCCTGTCGCACAACCTTGGAGTGCCAATACACCGACGAGTGTCGAAATTAAGAGGGTTTTTTTCATGATTGAATCCTTTTTAAAAATAACAGAAAAATAAAGTCCAACGTGCTTCTGTTTTTGTGTGGTGCTTAAGGCTTTGCGTCAATATTTGGTTGACATGACCATTGTAGCCCCAAATGTTGGCGGTGGTACTCAGGTTTTCGATTTTTGCGGTTTTCTAAATTAAAAGTGTGTCAACAGATGCTTTGGGTGTGGTATGGGTCTTATTGGCTCAATGCTTAAAAAACCCCTTGCGACAAATAACGATCGCCACGGTCACAGACAATAAAAACGATGGTTGCATCGCGCACCTCGCGCGCCAATTGAAGAGCCGCCCACAATGCACCACCCGATGAAATTCCTGCAAAAATGCCTTCTTGACGTGCGAGTTGGCGTGCGTATTCTTCGGCATCGGCTTGCGTGACCATGATTTCTCTATCCACCAATTCGGGTTTAAAAATGGTTGGTAAATATTCAATCGGCCATTTGCGAATGCCCGCAATCGACGAGCCTTCGGACGGTTGCACGCCGATGACTTGAATGTTCGGATTTTGTGATTTGAGGTAGCTGGACGTACCCGTGATGGTTCCCGTTGTGCCCATGGCGCTGACGAAATGCGTCACCTGTCCATGTGTGTCGCGCCAAATTTCAGGTCCCGTGGTGCGGATGTGTGCCAGCGGATTGTCGGTATTGCCAAATTGATTGAGCACCTTGCCCTTGCCTTCGGCTTGCATTTGAAAAGCCAAATCGCGCGCATACTCCATGCCATGCCCCTTTGCGGTTTCGGTAAGGATGAGTTGTGCACCGTACACTGTCATCGACACACGTCGCTCGACCGACAGATTGTCGGGCATAATCAAAATCATTTTATAGCCCCGCATGGCGGCGACCATCGCCAGTGCAATGCCCGTGTTGCCACTGGTCGCCTCAATCAAAGTGTCACCGGGTTGGATGTCACCCCGCGCCTCGGCTTGTAAAATCATCGACAAAGCAGGGCGGTCTTTGACCGAACCTGCAGGATTATTGCCCTCTAATTTGGCGAGTAAAACATTGTTGCGCTCGGTGAGTAGGTTTGCATCCATGCGCTGAATGCGTACCAAAGGTGTGTTGCCGATGAATTGATCGATGGTGGGGTAGTTGGGTTGCTTGGATGGGTTCATGGTAGCTACTTGGATTTTTGAATGGCGTATTGTAGCACTGCGCGAGCAGCCATGTCGGATGTGTGGATGGTGTACAATCAGCCCGTCCTTGATTGATATGAACATCGTCATTGCGAGC
>JAGNWC010000080.1 GCA_017986195.1 Hydromonas sp. | reverse complement strand
CATTTGCACCAGACTGATGGGTTTTTTGCGGCGTGTATGCAGAAAGTAAAACCCGCCGTTGAGGCGTAAAGGAAACACAATGCGGCGTTTGGGTTATTTTAAGTATGTCATGATTGGTCTATTGCTACTGGCTTTTGGGTTTTTAGCAGGGGCTTCTGTGCGCAATTGGGCGCAGGCAAAAAACACACCGACGACAAAATCCCAAACTGAAATCACCCAAGCCGCGGAGCAAAAGTCGAGTTCGGCGACGGTGACAGCATTGTTCAGCCCCGAAGACAACATCCAAAAAACCTTGGTCAATACCATCAACAATGCTCAGCGAAACATTCTTGTGCAAGCGTATTTGTTCACAGATGAGCGCATTGGCAATGCGCTGATTGCCGCGCATAAACGCGGTGTGAATGTGGAAATATTGCTGGACAGTGATATGGCATTGGGTGGTAAAAATGTTTTGACCATGCAATTTTTTGAAGCAGGCATCCCTGTGCGCTTGGAAACTCATTATGAAAACGCACACAATAAGATTATGATTTTTGATCATGACACTGCCAAGGCACTTGTGGTGACAGGCTCGTATAATTTTACCTACAGCGCGCAAAAGCGCAATGCAGAAAATGTGGTGATGATTCGCAATGCACCCGCGATTGTCGCTCGTTATGTTGATAATTGGCGCAAACACGCCGAACAAGCCATGCCGTATGCTGGCAATCCGATTTCATAAATCATGACGACATTAGAACACACCTTGACCTCAAAAAACGCACCTGTGCAGGGTGTACACGCGCTCATCGCCGAAATTTCGCCGACTTCGATGGCGATTACCTTACTCATCATTGCTTTGGGATTTTTCGTCACTTGGATGGTGCGGCGGATTTACCAACAACGCGATTTGCAGCACAAAGTACCCAATTGGATGAATGTGCTGATGCGTATGACCTTGCCGTTTTTGCTGTGGTTGTTCGCACACATCACCATGCAAATTTATGCGAATAAAGGCTTGACCACCATTTGGTTTGAGTTCATGGCACAGTTATTTGCCGCTTGGTTCTTTGTGCGTTTGTTTTTGTATGTGGTGCGTCGCGCCTTGCCAGAGGGGGCGCGCCGTGCGACCTTGGAACGCCTATCCATCGTGGTGATTTGGGCATTGATGTTGCTCGATTATGTGGGCAAACTCGATGGTATTTTTGCGCGTTTGGATGGTTTTAAAATCAAATTGGGTAATGCGCAGTTGTCGGTATTGGATGGTTTGACCTTGGTTGCAGTCGTCTTGGTGTTGTGGTTGGTGGTGCAGTGGCTGACGCATGAAATTGAGGATTTGTTGCTTAAAAAACCCAACCAAAAATTTGCCAGTTTTGATTTGTCTGCGCGCATGGTATTGGTGCGTTTTCTCAAGGGTTTGTTGATACTGATTGCGATTCTGTTGAGTTTATCCGCATCAGGGATTGATTTGACGGTGCTCTCGGTCTTTGGTGGTGCGCTCGGCGTGGGGATTGGCTTGGGTTTGCAAAAAATCGCCAGCAATTACGTTTCGGGTTTTGTGATGTTGTTCGAGCGCAGCGTGCGCATCGGTGACTTAATCAGCACATCAGATGGTACACGCGGATTTGTGCGCACCATCAATGCACGTTACACCTTAATCGAAGGTGCCAGTGGCGACGAGGTTTTGGTTCCGAATGAAAACTTAATCGTCAATCCTGTGGTCAATTGGACTCTACATGATAAAAAAAATTGGTTGTCCACGCAATTGCCCGTGAACTATGACATTGATTTGGATTTCATCATGCCCAAAATCATACAGGCAGTGAAGGATTTGCCACGTGTGGCGCAGTCGCCAACACCGAATGTGTTGCTCTCGTCAATTAGCGACAAGGGTTATATTTTAGAAATCACTTGGTGGTTGCTTGACCCCGAAAATGGTCGTATGAACATTATTTCAGAGGTGAATTTGGTTGCATGGCGTGTATTGCGTGAGCACAATGTGGGTATATTTACACTCAAAGCCGCCTCAGTGGTTCGGGTTGAACACAGTGATGACGCGGATATGGTGGGTGTGCCTTGATATTTAGACCCCATATTGACAGGGGTATTTTGCCGTCAAGCGGCTGAAATACGCTACAATGCCAACCTATCATTGAAAGAGTTTATGGCACAAAAATTATTGTTTGGATTTCATGCAGTGCAGGCGCGTTTGCGCGTTGCGCCACGCAGCGTGCAAGAAGTCTATGTTGAGAACGAGCGCGCCGACAAGCGGATGCAAAACTTCATCGGTCTGCTGGCGCAATCGCGCATTGAGCCGCGCTTGGTAGCGCGCACGCGTTTGGACGGATTGGTCGGACACACTCGTCATCAGGGCATCGCCGCACTGGTTGATGATTTGCCTTTGGCGCACAGTTTGGATGATGTGCTGGAAAGCCTGTCGGAGCCACCATTTTTATTGGTGCTCGATGGCGTGACCGATCCGCATAATTTGGGTGCGTGCTTGCGCGTCGCCGATGCGGCAGGCGTACACGCAGTGATTGCGCCCAAGGACAAAGCGGTCGGCATCAACGCCACCGTGGCAAAAGTCGCATCAGGCGCAGCCGAGCATGTGCCGTACATCATGGTGACGAATTTGGCGCGGACTTTGCGCGAGATTAAGGAATACGACATTTGGGTGGTCGGCACCGACGATCAAGCAGCCAAAAGTCTGTATCAATCTCAAGTTGCAGGTCCCATCGCATGGGTGATGGGCGCGGAAGGTGAGGGCATGCGCCGATTGACGCGCGAGCATTGCGATGAATTGGTGAACATCCCAATGGCGGGCTCGGTCAGTAGTTTGAATGTATCGGTGGCTTCGGGTGTGTGTTTGTTTGAAACCGTCCGTCAGCGCACGTCGGTTGAGTGAATTTGAAATCATTTTTGGGGGCAATATGCGTTTAGATCCTTTGCAAAAAAGCAATGACATCGAAGACCGTCGTGGTTCATCGGGTGGCATCATGGGCGGTGGGGCTGGGCGAATCGGTATCGGCGGTATGATACTGGCTGCGGTGGCATATTTTGTATTCGGCATCAACCCATCGACCACGCTTTCGACCGTGAGTGCGGTCAATAGCATGACGGGTGGTGGTTCGTCTTCTGCTACTGGAACCAAAGGTTTGCGCACAGAAGATGAACAAGGTGTATTTGTGTCCAAGGTTTTTCAGAGCACCAAAGATGTTTGGACACAGGCATTTGGCGGCAAATACCGCGCGCCCACCATGGTGTTGTACAGCGGTCGCACGCAAACCGCTTGTGGTGTAGGGCAGGCGGCAGCAGGGCCGTTTTATTGCCCAGGTGACCAAAAAGTCTATTTGGACTTGTCGTTTTTTAATGAGTTGCAAAAAATGGGCGCGGGCGGTGACTTTGCGCAAGCCTATGTGATTGCGCATGAAGTGGGGCACCACATACAGTATTTAACGGGTGTTGAGCAAAAAGTCAGCAACATGCGCTCGCGTTTATCCGAAGCCCAAAATAACGCGTTGTCGGTGCGCATGGAATTGCAAGCGGATTGCTATGCGGGCGTTTGGGCGGCACGAGCGAATGCAAGCAATCAGATTTTGGAGCAGGGCGACATTGAAGAAGGCTTGAACGCTGCGCATAAAATTGGTGACGACTACTTACAAAAACAAGCGCAGGGTTATGCCGTGCCCGATAGTTTCACCCATGGCTCATCGGCGCAACGCATGCAGTGGTTTAAGCAAGGTTTGCAGTCGGGTGACCCGAATGCGTGCAACACCTTTGCGCAGAATTAATCTACTTGAATCAATACGCTTGAAATTCTGCCCTTTGTCCTCATGTCAATCAGACCATGAGTACAAAGGGCAATTTATTTGCAATCCATATTCACCCCTACTCAGGGCGCAAAAAGCATAATCGTTGTATCATGCTTGAACAAATTTTAAAAAATGGCGCAACTGAAATCAAAGTTCGCACATGGGATAGGAATCAATATGACTGAAGAGAAAAAAACCAGCGCACATGAGTCGCCAGTGATTCAAAGTGATGAGGGTCATGTGACTGTAGTGAACGCCTTACCGCTCCTTCCTCTGCGCGATGTGGTGGTTTTGCCGCACATGGTCGTGCCGTTGTTCGTAGGGCGTGAGAAATCCATACGTGCCTTAGAAGTGGCGATGGAGCGCGATCAAATGGTGGTTTTGGTGGCGCAAAAATTCCCTGAGAACGACAATCCAAACGTCAATGATGTCTACCGCATCGGCTGCGTGTCGCGCATCGTGCAATTGCTCAAACTGCCCGATGGCACGGTTAAAGTGTTGGTGGAGGGTAAATCGCGCGCCTTGCTTTCAGAGATTGTGGATAAAGACAATTTCTTGCAAGCGCAGGCGGAAATCATCAGCGATATTGATGGTGGCAGTGCTGAGGTTGAGGCCTTGCGCCGCACGGTGTTGCAAAAATTCGAGCAATACATCAAGTTGAACAAAAAAATCCCGATGGAGATTTTGAATTCGTTGGCGACCATTGACGATGGTTCGCATTTGGCGGACACCATCATCGCGCATCTGCCGATTAAACTTGAAATCAAGCAAGAAATGCTTGAATTGCGCAGCGTCAAAACCCGCCTTGAAAACGTCATGCGTCAAATGGAAGTCGAAATCGACATCCTCGAGGTCGAAAAGCGCATCCGTGGGCGCGTCAAACGCCAAATGGACAAGAGTCAGCGTGAATACTATTTGAACGAGCAGGTCAAAGCGATTCAAAAAGAACTCGGCGAGGGCGAAGACGGCGCGGACATGGAGGAGTTGGAGAAAAAAATCCTTACCGCAAAAATGCCAGCCGAAGCGCAAGCCAAAGCGGACAGTGAACTGAAAAAACTCAAGCTCATGTCACCGATGTCGGCTGAAGCAGGCGTGACGCGCAACTACCTTGAAACATTGGCTTCGATTCCGTGGAAAAAAGTCACCAAGGTCAATAAAGACTTGGAAAAAGCCCAAAAAATCTTGGATGAAGACCACTATGGACTTGAAAAAGTCAAAGAGCGCGTGATTGAATACCTCGCAGTGCAGCAACGTGTGGCGAAAAACAAATCTCCAATTTTGTGTCTGGTCGGTCCACCGGGTGTGGGTAAAACCTCATTGGGACAATCCATCGCGCGTGCGACCAATCGCAAATACGTGCGCATGGCACTGGGCGGTGTGCGTGATGAAGCAGAAATTCGCGGTCATCGTCGCACCTATATTGGCGCGTTGCCGGGGCGTATCATCCAAAGTTTGATTAAAGTCGGCGTGCGCAACCCATTGTTTTTGCTCGATGAAATTGACAAAATGGGCATGGACATGCGCGGCGACCCCGCATCGGCGATGCTCGAAGTGCTTGACCCTGAGCAAAACCACACCTTTGGTGATCACTACGTTGAGGTCGATTACGACTTGTCGGATGTGATGTTCTTGGCAACTTCAAACTCGTTCAACATCCCTGGTCCGTTGCTCGATCGCATGGAAACCATCCGCTTGTCGGGCTATACCGAGGATGAAAAACTTTCGATTGCGACCAAATACTTGCTGCCCAAACAAATCAAAAACAATGGTTTGCGCACGGGTGAGTTGGCAGTGACCGAAGAAGCCCTGCGCGACATTATTCGCTACTACACGCGTGAAGCGGGTGTGCGCTCGCTCGAGCGCGATATTTCAAAAATTTGCCGTAAAGCGGTGAAAATGATTTTGGTCAATCCAAAAGTCAAGAAAATCAAGGTCGACAGCAGCAATCTGGACAGTTACTTGGGTGTGCGTCGATTTGATTTTGGCAAAGCCGAACTCGAAAACAAAGTCGGTCAAGTCACAGGCTTGGCGTGGACAGAAGTCGGTGGCGAATTGCTCACCATCGAAGCGCAAGTCATGCCCGGTAAAGGCATGATGACGCGCACAGGCTCGCTCGGCGATGTGATGAAAGAATCGATGGAAGCGGCGCGCACCGTGGTGCGTGCACGGGCGAATGCGTGGGGCATACTCAATGCGGCGTTTGAGAAAAAAGACATCCACATCCACGTACCCGAAGGCGCAACTCCCAAAGACGGTCCATCGGCAGGCACAGCCATGACCACAGCCCTGGTATCGGCATTGACAGGCAACCCTGTCAAGTCAAATGTTGCCATGACGGGCGAAATCACTTTACGTGGTGAAGTGCTGGCGATTGGTGGTTTGAAAGAGAAACTGCTTGCGGCACTGCGCGGCGGCATCACAGTGGCACTGATTCCGCACGAAAACGTTAAAGATTTGGCGGAGATTCCCGACAACGTCAAAAATGGCATTGAAATCATCCCTGTGAAATGGATAGATGAGGTGCTCGGTCATGCGTTACAAAATCCATTGGT
>JAGNWC010000079.1 GCA_017986195.1 Hydromonas sp. | reverse complement strand
GCGCAGGCTCATGCCGCGCCACGCGCACTACGGTGCATTTGTGGATACCGACGGCGCACCGATTGACCACGGCATCGCACTGTATTTTCCCGCGCCGCATTCCTACACGGGCGAGCATGTGTTGGAACTGCAAGGACACGGCGGTCCCGTGGTGATGCAATTGTTGTTGCGCCGTTGTTTGAATGCGGTTGCCAACATTCGCCTTGCGCAGGCGGGCGAATTCACCCAACGCGCTTTTCTCAACGACAAAATGGACTTGGCGCAAGCCGAAGCCGTCGCCGATTTGATCAGCGCATCGACCGAGTCGGCCGCCAAATCCGCCGTGCGCTCGCTCACAGGCGAGTTTTCCAACGCCATTCATCAATTGGTCGAACAAGTGATTCATCTGCGCATGTTGGTCGAAGCCACTTTGGACTTTCCCGAAGAGGAAATTGATTTTCTACAAAAAGCCGATGCCTTTGGTCAACTCGAGCGCATCCAAAACCAACTCGGAGCTGTGTTGCAATCGGCCAAGCAAGGCGCACTGCTGCGCAACGGCGTGAACGTCGTATTGGTTGGTCAGCCGAATGTCGGTAAATCCTCGCTGCTTAACGCTTTGGCAGGGCAGGATGTCGCCATCGTCACCGAAATCGCTGGCACAACCCGCGACACGGTGCAGCAAGCGATTCAAATCAAAGGCGTGCCGCTGAACATCATCGACACCGCGGGTCTGCGCGAGACTGTGGATGTGGTGGAAAAAATCGGCATCGAGCGCACTTGGGCGGCGGTGAGTAATGCCGACGTGGTGTTGCACTTGGTGGATGCGCGCGGCAATCAAACCGACAATGACTTGAACAACTGCGCCGATGGCCAACTGCTCGCGCAACTGCACGAACGGGTGGCGCAGAGCACGCCGTTTCTCACCGTGTACAACAAAACCGATACCTTGAGCACGCCACCAACCCACACGGACGAGAACCACCTTTACCTGAGTGCAAAAACAGGGGCGGGCTTGGATGCGCTGCGTGCGCGTTTGCTCGAAATTGTCGGCTTTGAATCGACCCAAACCGACGTATTTACCGCGCGCGCGCGCCACGTCAGCGCGTTGCGCATGGCAGATGAGCACCTACAAAGTGCCTACGCACACGCACTGGTTGAGGACAAAAAATTGGATTTGTTCGCCGAAGAATTGCGCCTCGCGCAAGAGCAACTCAATTCAATTACGGGTGAATTTGGCGCGGATGATTTGCTCGGCGTGATATTCAGTAGTTTTTGTATTGGCAAATAAGCCCAAACCTGCTGTCGGGACGCAACCATCAACCACCATGCGTGCGTCCTTAAATTTCATTCTGTGGCAAAATGAACGCCACTCTATTTTTTGCACTGATGGGTATTTATGCAACGTGTTCACATCATCTTTACGGGCGGCACCATCGCCATGCGCACCAACGCCGAGGGCTTGCTCGTGCCCGCCAGTTTGGGGGACGAGTTGTTACAAGCAATTCCACAGTTAGAAAAAATCGCGGACATATCCACAGAGCAATTGTGCAACGTCGCATCAGCCCACCTCACGTCTGAGATTTGGTTGCAAACGCGCCGCGCCATCATGGCCGCTTGCGCCGATGAAGGTGTTGCAGGCGTGGTTTTGGTGCAGGGCACGGACACTTTAGAGGAAACCGCGTTTTTTTTAGATGCTTCTTTATCCCAAAAAAACACCCATGGCAAACCCATCGTGCTCACAGGTGCGATGCGCAATGCCGATGAAGCCAACGCAGATGGCCCACACAATTTGCGCAACGCAATTTCAATTGCAGTGAGTGCACACTCTCTTAAAAAACCAGTTATGGCGTGTATGTTTGGTAAAATCTATGCTGCACGCGCGGTGCAAAAACAGCACAGCACGCGCACCGATGCCTTTGTCTCCACCCACCACGCACCGATTGGACAGGTCAGTGATTTGGGTGAAGTGTTGTTTTTTGAAATGCAAATGACCTCAGTCCAAACCCCCACGGTACAGATTGATTCCGACTTAAGCAAGTTACCAAAAGTTGACATTATCCCGATTTATGTCGGCGCAGATGCGGACGCAATCAATCACGGCATCGCGGCGGGTGCGCAAGCCATCGTGGTTCAAGCATTGGGCGCAGGCAATCTCAATCCTGCGGTATTTGCAGCAATTGAACGTGCACTGCAAAAAGACATTCCCATCGTCATTGCGACGCGTTGCTGGGAAGGCAATGCCGAGCCGCATTATGGCTATATTGGCGGTGGTCAAACTTTAGCAAAAATCGGCGCGTGTTTCGCCCATGATTTGCCCGCGCATAAAGCGCGCATTTACGCGCAACTGCTGCTGGCTCAACTCGACAAGCACAGTAAAAAAACACCCCACATCCGACAAGGCTTTGCACAACTCGTTGCACATCCTTTTAATCAATCAAATTAAAACAACAATCACACACAACGTTATGGATTTTTTAATACCTGAATTATGGCTGCTTTTGCCTTTGGCTTTTTTAGCGGGACTGATTGACTCGGCAGTCGGCGGCGGTGGCTTGATACAACTACCAGGAATTTTCACCATCCTACCCAACCAACCCGCCCCGATGCTGCACGGCACCAATAAACTCTCGAGTTTTTGCGGCACTGCCATCGCCACGCGGCAATACGCCCGCCGCGTGCCGTTTCACTGGAACATGCTGATTGGCGCGATTCTCATGGCGTTTATTTTTGCCAACTTGGGTGCGCGTTTGATTCCCTTGTTACCGATTCAATACTTGCGCCCGATTATGTTGGTGCTGATGATTGCGATGGTGATTTATACTTTTTACAAAAAAGACTTGGGGCACACCCATGCACCCAAATTTTTACAAAAAGGTGAAATTTTTGCGGGCTTGGGCTTAGGGGCAACCATAGGCTTTTATGATGGTTTTTTTGGTCCAGGTACGGGTTCATTGTTGGCTTTTGCTTTTGTTAAATTTTTCGGCTACGATTTTTTGGTAGCGACCGCACACGCCAAAATCATCAACCTCACCACCAACTTTGCCGCCTTGTCTTTTTTTGTGCCGCATGGTTATTTACTTTGGGGGGTTGGGTTGATGATGGGCGCAAGCAATATTGGCGGCGCATTGGTCGGTACACACGTGGTCACCAAACACGGCGCACCACTCATCCGAAAAATCCTTATGGTTGTTTTGACCCTCACTATTGGCAAATTTGGCTTCGATACTCTTCGCGCTTTTATATAATGTTCCACGTGAAACATTTTATGTGGTTCACAAAAACAACAAGTTTTTAATTTAACGATGTTTCACGTGAAACATCAACGCGCCTGAAAATTGATGTGCGGTATAATGCACCCTCAAAAACACACGATTAAAAACCAATGATTTACCAAAAACATTATGACGTGATTGTCGTTGGTGGCGGACATGCCGGCACCGAAGCCGCGCTCGCCGCTGCACGCATGGGCTGTCAAACATTATTGCTCACACACAACATCGAAACCCTTGGACAAATGAGTTGCAATCCCTCGATTGGGGGCATCGGCAAAGGGCATTTGGTCAAAGAGGTGGATGCGTTGGGTGGCATCATGGCGCGTGCTGCTGACTTGGGAGGCATTCAATTTCGCATCCTAAATTCCAGCAAAGGGCCTGCCGTGCGCGCCACACGCGCGCAAGCCGATCGCTTACTGTACAAGCAAGCAGTGCGCAGTGCTTTAGAAAACCAAGTCAATCTGGAACTATTTCAGCAAGCCGCAGCCGACTTGGTGCTATCGGGTGACACGGTCACGGGTGTGGTGACCGAACTGGGTATCCAATTCAACGCAAGCACCGTGGTATTGACTGCGGGCACATTTCTGGGCGGCAAAATTCACGTCGGTCTATCCAACACCGTGGGTGGCAGGGCGGGCGATCCCGCCGCCATCAAACTGTCTGACCGTCTAAAAGAACTCAACTTGGGTCAAGGCAGGCTGAAAACGGGCACGCCGCCGCGCATTGATGGGCGCACCATCGATTTTTCACGCTTGATTGAGCAGGCGGGCGATTTGGATCCCGTGCCTGTGTTTTCATTTATGGGGCGTGCGAGCGATCACCCACGCCAAGTGCCGTGTTGGATTACCCACACGAACGAGCAAACCCATGAAATCATTCGCCAAGGTTTGGATCGCTCACCGATGTACACGGGTGTGATTGAGGGTGTGGGCCCACGCTATTGCCCATCGATTGAGGACAAAATCCATCGCTTTGCCGACAAAAGCTCACATCAGATTTTCCTTGAGCCCGAAGGCTTGACCACACATGAATATTATCCCAACGGAATTTCGACCAGTTTGCCGTTTGATGTGCAAATTGCCTTGGTGCGTTCGATGCAGGGCTTGGAAAACGCACACATTTTGCGCGCAGGCTATGCCATTGAGTACGATTATTTTGACCCGCGCGGCCTAAAGACCACGTTTGAAACCAAAGCGATTGCCAATCTATATTTCGCAGGGCAAATCAACGGCACCACAGGCTACGAAGAAGCCGCCGCACAGGGGTTGCTGGCAGGAGCCAATGCGGCGCGGCGCGCGCAAAACCGAGACGAATGGCGACCCACTCGCCACGACTCCTATCTCGGTGTCTTGGTCGATGATTTGATTACCAAAGGTGTGTCTGAGCCATATCGTATGTTCACCAGTCGCGCCGAATACCGTTTGAGTTTGCGCGAGGACAATGCCGACATGCGTCTGACCGAAATCGGGCGCACGTTGGGCTTGGTCGGCGATGCACAGTGGGCGTATTTTGAACGCAAACGCGAAACCATCGAACGCGAAATACAACGCCTCAAGTCCACGTGGGTGCATCCAAACAATTTTTCTGCCGAATCCGCACAAGCGTTATTGGGTAAAAACATCGAGCGCGAATACAGCTTGGCCGACCTATTGCGCCGACCGAATGTCAACTACGATGCCTTAATGAAAGTTGAAGACACACGGTTTGCGCCCGAAGTCGCCTTGTCTGATGACCCAGTTGAGCACAATATCGCGCGCGAACAAGTTGAAATTAACATCAAATACGCGGGTTATATCGAACGCCAAGTGGAAGAGATCAACAAGCAGGCCAACCATGAGAGCACGCGCATCCCAACACACATCGACTACAACCAAGTCAAAGGACTCTCGAATGAGGTCAAGGGCAAACTGATACAACACCAACCCGAAACCATCGGGCAAGCCAGTCGCATTTCGGGCATGACCCCAGCCGCCATCTCTTTACTACTGGTGCACATTAAACGTCTGAATCAAGCCAAGGACAAAACCGTATGAATCATACCAAACGTCCACCCGTATTTGACATCAAGTTGGCAAGCGCGCAACTTGCGAATGGCTGCGCTGAGATGAACCTGAGCGTCGCGCCGCAACAAGTTGAGCAACTCATCGCTTATTTACAATTAATGGCCAAGTGGAATCCCGTGTACAACCTCACCGCCATCCGTGAAACCGACAAAATGGTCAGCCACCATTTGTTGGACTCCTTGGCGATTTTGCCCACATTCGAGCGCATTGTAAGTAAGCAAACACTCTCGCCAAACAACCATCAAATAATGGATGTTGGCACAGGTGGTGGTTTACCAGGCATCGTATTGGCGATTATGCATCCCCAGTGGCAATTGACCCTCATCGACCCTGTACACAAAAAAACCGCCTTTTTAACGCAGGTAAAAGCCCAGTTGAATTTGAGTAACGTCACCGTCATCAATGGCAAGGTCGAAGATTTAGAACCCACACAAACCTTCGACGTCATCACCAGCCGCGCGTTTGCCAGCTTGGTGGATTTTGTTGCTTTGTCAAAAAACGCACTCAAACCCAGCGGCTGTTTTTTAGCGATGAAGGGTGTGATGCCCACAGAAGAAATTGACGCATTCAAAAACGCATTTCCTCTGTACCGCGTTGCGCAAATTCAGCCATTGCATGTGCCACAACTGAACGCTGAACGCCACCTGATACAAATTGTTCCCCAATAACCCAGCATCCAAAGCAGAAAGAACACTCTTATGACCCAAATTTTCTGTATCGCCAATCAAAAAGGTGGTGTGGGCAAAACCACCACCACGGTCAACCTTGCGGCCGCATTGGCGCAGCATGGTCAGCGCGTCTTGCTCATCGACCTTGACCCACAGGGCAATGCGACCATGGGCAGTGGGGTGGACAAACACAGCTTACCATCGACGGTGTATCACGTTTTACTTGGGCTCAAAGACATTGCTCAGGCGATTGTTGAGCCGCCCGAAGTCGGCTACTCGCTGCTCGCGGCCAACCGCGATTTGGCGGGGGCTGAGGTTGAGTTGGTTGATTTTGAGCGGCGCGAATATCGACTCAAAGACGCCATCGCCA
>JAGNWC010000078.1 GCA_017986195.1 Hydromonas sp. | reverse complement strand
TTCTTCGTTCGATTTAAAGTCTGGCGCAAAACCGCCTTCATCACCCACTGCGGTGTTCATACCTTTGTCGTGCAAGATTTTTTTCAAGTTGTGGAAAACTTCAGCACCTGCGCGCAAGGCTTCGCGAAACGAATCAAAGCCAACCGGCAAAATCATGAATTCTTGGAAATTCAAATTGTTGTCGGCGTGTTCGCCACCATTGATGATGTTCATCATCGGCACAGGCATTTGCATCGCGCCAGAACCACCGAAGTAGCGGTACAAAGGCAAGCCTGCTTCATTTGCAGAAGCACGCGCCACCGCCATAGAGACTGCGAGTAAAGCATTCGCGCCAAGGTTGGATTTGTTTTCTGTGCCGTCTAATTCAATCATCGTGCGGTCAATCAGGGCTTGCTCAGACGATTCCATACCGACCAGTGCATCGGCAATCACGGTGTTGATGTTGTTGACCGCAGTCAAAACGCCTTTGCCCAAATAGCGTGATTTGTCACCATCACGCAATTCAATCGCTTCACGCGAGCCTGTCGACGCACCCGATGGCACAGCCGCACGCGCGGTTGCACCTGATTCCAATAAAATCTCGCACTCAACGGTGGGATTGCCGCGCGAATCTAAAATTTCACGTCCTACGATGTCGATAATTGCACTCATTACATTCTCCAATTTAAATTAAAAATATTTAAAAAAACCTTCAAACCACTTCTGACATTAGATTCCTTCAACAATTGCAATATTCGCAATCGCCGCATCTTTGCGCAATTCACGCGCCTTGCGATAGGTTTCTGAATCATAAAATGCCCGCGCTTGGGCAACGCTCTCAAACTTTAAAACCACCGTTCGCGTATACATTTGTCCTTCGAGCACCGTCATATCACCACCGCGCACCAAAACCTCGGCATTGTATTCCTGCATCGCCTGCCCCGATAACACACGATAAGCATCGTATTGCTCAGGATTGGTGACATTGACATTAAAAATAATATACGCTGGTTTATTCATAAAAACCTCAAAAATTTTCTTCTAAAAACATGCCACCATTGGTTTTGACCACATTGTCAATCGCTTTGAGGGTGCTGAGCAATTCTTTCATGCGAGCCAGTGGCACTGCATTCGGACCATCCGACCATGCTTGGGCTGGATTGGGATGGGTTTCCATGAAAATACCCGCAATCCCACTGGCGACCGCCGCGCGTGACAATACAGGCACAAACTCGCGTTGACCACCGCTGGTCGTGCCCTGCCCACCTGGGAGTTGCACCGAATGGGTGGCATCAAATACTACGGGTGTATCGTTTTTCTGTGTGCCGTGGCGCATAATCGCCAAACCACGCATGTCCGAAACCAAATTGCCATAGCCAAAACTCGCACCGCGCTCGCACGCCATGAAGTTATCGGTTTCCAAGCCCAATTCTGCTGCCGCATTGCGGGCTTTCTCAATCACATTTTTCATGTCGGACGGCGCGAGGAACTGCCCTTTTTTGATGTTGACAGGTTTGCCCGATTGCGCCACCGCACGGATAAAATCGGTTTGACGACACAAAAATGCGGGTGTTTGCAAGACATCGACTACGCTGGCAACGGGTTTAACCTGTTCGGCTTCATGGACATCGGTCAGAATCGGCACACCAATTTGACGACGCACTTCATCGAGAATTTTCAAGCCCTCATCCATACCCACACCGCGCTGGGTATTGCCCGAGGAGCGATTGGCTTTATCAAAAGAACCTTTGTAAATCAAGGGGATGGACAATTCATCGCACATGGCTTTGAGTGTGCCAGCGGTGTCAATCGACATTTGCAAACCCTCAATCGAGCACGTGCCAGCGATTAAAAACAAGGGTTGGTTCAAACCAATTTCAAAGCCACAAAGTTTCATATTATTTCTTTCCTGATTTTTTCCACAGCCATAGCAGATGCCCAAACCCTGCCAGTGTCACCACCGTGGTGACAACAATCACCACGATTAATGCAGTTGGTGCAGTTGAGAGTAATTCCATCATTTGGACTGTCCTACCAACGCCGCTTTTACAAACGCGTTGAATAATGGGTGTCCATCACGCGGCGTAGAAGTGAATTCGGGGTGGAACTGCACACCGACAAACCACGGGTGCATTTCAACGGGCAATTCCATCATTTCGGGCAAATTCTCAGTCGGTGTGCGTGCAGAAATCACCAAACCTGCTTTTTCGAGTTGCTCGGTATAGCGTGTGTTGACTTCATAACGGTGGCGGTGACGCTCGGTCACCGTCGCACCATAAATCTCAAAGGCTTTGGTGTTGGGTTTAACGGGGCAAGACTGTGCACCCAAACGCATGGTACCACCCAAATCAGAATCCTCATCACGTGTTTGCAATGAGCCGTCCTTGCTCATCCATTCAGTAATCAATGCCACTACGGGCTGCGCCGATTGCTCGTCAAACTCAGTACTGTTCGCTTGCGTCAATCCAACCACATGACGCGCAAATTCAATCACCGCCAACTGCATCCCCAAGCAAATGCCTAAATACGGAATTTTATGCTCACGCGCGTAGGCAATTGCGCGGATTTTGCCCTCTGTGCCGCGTTTACCAAATCCACCTGGGACCAGAATCGCATTGAGGTTGCCAAGTTGCTGCGCAACCGCCGCTTCATTATTTTCAAACTCTTCTGAGTCTATGTATGCAATATTGACCTGAGTTTGATTGTGAATGCCCGCGTGACGGAGTGCCTCAATCAATGATTTATACGACTCGGTCAAATCCATATACTTGCCAACCATGCCGATGGTCACGGTGTGCTGTGGGTTTTCTAAGGCGTGAACCAGTTTATCCCACATATCAACATTGGCCTTGGGCACATCCAAACGCAATTCATCACAAATGATTTGATCCAAGCCCTGTTCAAACAGCAAACGAGGCACTTTGTAAATCGTGTCCACATCATAAACCGAAACCACGCCTTCCAACGGGATGTTGGAAAACATAGAAATTTTGGCTTTTTCGTCGTCAGGAATCGGGCGATCGGCGCGACACAGCAGCGCATTGGGCATGATGCCAATTTCGCGCAATTTTTGTACCGAGTGCTGCGTCGGCTTGGTTTTGAGTTCACCCGCACCAGCCAAATACGGCACGAGGGTCAAATGCACAAAGGCCGAATTGCCGCGTCCCAAACGCAAACTCATTTGACGCACTGCTTCTAAAAAAGGCAGGGATTCGATGTCACCCACCGTACCACCAATTTCAACAATCGCGACATCGGTTTGACCATTGTTGGATGCCGCTGCACCGCGCTCGATGAAGGTCTGAATTTCGTTGGTGATGTGCGGGATGACCTGAACGGTTTTCCCAAGATACTCGCCACGACGCTCTTTGCGCAAAACAGACTCATAAATCTGCCCCGTCGTGAAATTATTGGATTTGCGCATTTTCGCGCTGATGAATCGCTCGTAGTGCCCCAAATCGAGGTCGGTTTCCGCGCCGTCTTCGGTCACAAATACTTCACCATGCTGAATCGGGCTCATGGTTCCTGGATCGACGTTGATATACGGATCCAATTTAAGCATGGTCACTTTCAGACCTCGCGACTCCAACAAAGCGGCCAAAGATGCTGCGGCAATCCCCTTACCCAAAGACGATACCACGCCACCCGTTACAAACACATATTTTGTCATTTAAATCACCTCATTGGAAAGCGCAATTATACCCGTCCTTTGAGGTGACTGCCACATGATTGAGTGGGATTTTGTTTTGAATTTTTGAAAACTGGAGCAGTTTTTAAATCAGCGGCGCGCGATGAGTTTTCATGGCATTTGAGTGGTGTTTGCCGACTAAACTTGCCAATCAATCGCTTGTTTTCCTTGCTTGATCAACAACGCGTTAGCCAGAGCAAAATGGTTGCACCCAGCAAAGCCACCGCCTGCCAATGGCGACGGATGCACCGCGGTCAGGATGTGGTGACGATGGGCATCAATTAACTCAGCTTTTTTCTTAGCAAAGTTACCCCAAAGCATAAACACCACGCCTTCGTTGTGCTCAGAAATGGTGCGAATGACCGCATCGGTAAAGGTTTGCCAGCCCAGTCCTGCATGGCTCGCCGCTTGCCCTTGGGTCACGGTCAGTACGGCGTTGAGTAAAAACACGCCCTGCTGCGCCCATTTGGACAAATCGCCATGATTGGGCAACACAAAACCGTCAATCGTGCGTGCCAGTTCTTTGTACACATTGCGCAAAGACGGCGGAATGGCGACACCATGCGGTACTGAAAATGACAGTCCCATCGCTTGATTGGGCTGATGATACGGGTCTTGCCCGAGTATCACAACTTTGACCTCAGGCAGTGGTGTGGTGTTGAAGGCGTTGAATATCAAACTGCCATGCGGATAGATGGTTTTGCCCGCGTTTTTTTCTGCGAGCAAACCGTCCTTGATTTGCGCAAAATACGGCTGCGCAAATTCATGCGCCAACGCCGTTTTCCAACTGGCCTCAATATTCACATCCTGCACGCTGACCATATCGATGACTCAGTATCAAACCGCAGCAGTCACGACAATTTCCACACCATATTCAGGAGCAGCCAGCGCACTCACGCCGACCGTCGCACGGGTGGGCAAACCTTCAGGTGAGACCCACGCTAGCCATGCTGCGTTCATTTGCGCAAAAGTGCTGATGTCGGTGAGATAGATGGTTGCGCTAAGCAATTTGCTTTTATCCGTACCGGCTTTGGCGAGCAAACTGTCAATTTGGCTCAATACCACAGCCGTTTGTGCCTCAATTGAGCGACCATCGCCAAGTTTGGCGGTTTCGTCCACTTGTCCTGCGAGGTACACCACGCCGTTGTACACTACGGCTTGGCTCATGCGGGTGTTGCTGTCAATTCGTTGAATGATGGGTGTCATTGGTTTCTCCTTTGGAATTAAAAATTGGTTTTTCAAGGTGTGTCGTCATTGCGAGCTGCGATTTACCAGCGAAGCAATCCATCAGCGTCTATTAAATCGATATCCCGCTGGATTGCTTCGCGATGAAACAGCTCACAATAACGGTGCGATTAAATTTCTAAATTATCAATCAAACGTGTTGTGCCCAAGCGCGCCGCTGCGAGAATCACCAATGGCTCGCCAACTCGCACCTGCTCCGGTGTGGGTTTCAATAAATCGTGTTGACGGCGCACCGCAACGTAGTCGGGTTTCCAGCCATGCGCCGTGAGCTCTGCCATCGCGTTGGATTCAAATTGCGCTAAATGCTCAGCCGAATGTTCAATGTCGGCTTTAATCTCATCACGCATTTGTTTGAGCAACCGATATAAACGGGGTGCTTCGGCTCGGTCTTCAACCGATAAATATTGATTGCGTGAGGACAATGCCAAGCCATCCACATCGCGCACCGTTTCAGCAGCAATGATTTCCACAGGCAAAGCCAATTGACGGCACATGGAACGGATAATCATCAATTGCTGGTAGTCTTTTTTGCCAAATACCGCCACGCGCGGTTGTACGCAGGAAAACAGTTTCAACACCACCGTACACACCCCTTGAAAAAACCCAGGGCGAAATTCGCCTTCCAAAATATCGCCCAACTGCGTCGGCGGCAACACGCGGTACTCTTGCGGTTCTGGGTAGAGGTCTTTTTCAGTCGGCGCGAACAGCACATACACATACTCGGCTTCTAATTTATCCACATCCGACTGCATGGTGCGCGGGTATTTATCAAAGTCTTCGTTCGGACCGAACTGCAAACGGTTGACGAAAATACTCGCGACCACCGGATCACCGTGTACCGCAGCGATTTTCATCAGCGACAAATGCCCTGCGTGTAAATTGCCCATGGTCGGCACAAATGCCACGCGGTTTTGTCCGCTCATTTGAGCGCGTAAATCTTGAATATCGGAAATAATTCGCATTAAAAAATCAGTCCTTGGTTGGTTGATGTGTTCAGTTCGACGTGGCAACGTATGCCGTCACCTTCATCGTCTAAGCACCTGTAAAGCCGTGTTCAGGGGCAGGAAATTCGCCCGATTTGACCTGTGCGATGTACTCTGCCACAGCCTCGGCGATGCTGTTTTTGCCCGCCATAAAATTTTTCACAAACTTGGCTTTTTTACCAGGGAATACATCGAGCATGTCGTACAGCACCAGCACTTGACCATCGGTGTCTTTGCCCGCCCCAATGCCAATAGTGACCATGCGCACCGATTCGGTGACATGTTTACCGACATGCATCGGCACGGCTTCGAGCACGAGCATACTCGCACCTGCTTCTTGCAGCATCAAAGCTTCTTTGAGCAGTTGCTCGGCAGCGGCTTCGGTTTTCGCTTGCACTTTAAAGCCACCCAACTGATACACCGATTGCGGCGTTAAACCCATGTGCGCGCACACGGGAAT
>JAGNWC010000077.1 GCA_017986195.1 Hydromonas sp. | reverse complement strand
TCAGTCATGCCAAACAAAGCCTGCTCCATCGTCGCGCGCATGCCCTCTTCATCGATATAGCGCATGTCAAAGACTTCCAAGCCTGCTTGATGCACCAAACGTTTTTCACCTGCATCGACACTGCGAATACCGATTTGACGCACCGTATCCGCCGAAATCGCGGGCGTGTGTCCACCAATCTGCGTGAGGATGTCAGGACCAATACCGCTCAATACCGCCACAGGCATACCGTGGATATTGCCCGTCGGTGTGAGTTCATTGGTATTAAAATCCGCGTGCGCATCCAACCACAGCACGCGCAAATCTTTGCCCGTCTCACGACAATGGCGCGCCGCCGCGCTGATTGAACCAATCCCCAAACAATGATCGCCCCCCAAGGTGATGGGTAAATGGTTGTTTTGCAGAGCCTCATAATACGCATCGTGCAAGGTTTGATTCCACTCGCAGACTTCATTGAGGTGTCGATAACCGCCGACAGGGGGTAGCCACGGATTGGCAGGGCCAATCAAGTTGCCTGTATCAATGACTTCCAATTGATGCGCGCGCAGCATTTCGATAATCCCCGCAACGCGCAGGGCTTCAGGCCCCATCGATGCACCCCGCGCACCCGCGCCGATATCGGTGGGTACACCAATCAGTTGTATGGTTTTGTGTGTGTTTGTGTGAGTCATCTTAGTGTTCACCTTGTAGTTTTTTAATCAAAGCCTGTACTGCGATTGCTCGATGGCTGATGGCATTTTTTTGTGCTTTATCCATTTGCGCGGCGGTCATATTGAAATCGGGTACGAAAAAATATGGGTCATAGCCAAAACCATTGCCACCTTGTGGTGCATCCATCATCTGCCCCCACCATTGTCCGTCACAAATCATCGGTTGCGGGTCATCGGCGTGGCGCACCAGTACCAACACACAATAATAATAAGCACTTTTGTCTGCCACTGCGCGCAAATTTTGTATCAATTGCAGATTGTTTTGTGTGTCTTTATCAAAATCGGGATTTAAGGCGGGCGTGAATAGTGACGCGTAGCGCGCCGAAAACACCCCAGGTGCACCATTTAACGCAGGGACGCACACCCCGGAATCATCGGCCAACGCAGGCAAACCCGTATGATGCGCTGTATGGCGGGCTTTGTGCAGGGCATTTTCAACAAAGGTGTGAAATGGCTCAGCGCAATCAGGTACATTGAATGCAGATTGTGCTTGAACCTCTATTGACAACGGAGCGAGCAAACGTTCAAATTCAGCCAGTTTGCCCGCATTATTGGATGCCAAAACAATTTTTGAAATCATAAATGTGCTCGTAAGATATTAAAAAGGTGGGCTATGCCCACCTCCTTATGCCGCCTTCTATGTTGTTGTGTGATTAAACAGGCGTTGGGGTTTTATCATCTTCCACGGGCCAATCACGAATATAGGCTTTGAGCATCTCATTTTCTAATTTTTGCGCTTGTATCATCGATTTTGCCACATCAAATAATGAAAGCACGCCCATCAACAAATCACCATCCATCACAGGCACATAGCGTGTATGCGTATCAAGCATTTGCTGACGCATCTCAAACACATTCATTTCAGGCGAGAGCACCAATGGATTACGCGCATACGCCACTTCGACTTTTTGGTCGGCCACCTTACCGCCATTGCGGTGAATCGCCCCCAAAATTTCGCGGAACGTCAGCATACCAACCAATTTGCCTTTTTCCAAAACCACCAACGAGCCGATGTCCAACTCGACCATTTTGGCAATGGCCTCATACAAAAAATCTTCAGGCGAGGCGGTGTAGAGCGTATTGCCCTTGATGTTTAGAATTTCAGAAACTTTCATTGAGTTCTCCAAAAAAGAATTATTCTTAATTGTAACCACAAGTTCGTGAACTTGCACGCAATAATTTATCGAAATAACTCGTTCAAGGACACATCATGCGCAGGCGTGTTTTGTAATCGCGCCAAATGTTGTGCCCATGGCAGATTTTGTTGTGCAGCTTGGCTGGCAAAATAAGGCGTATCAAACACAAACACATCGTACACATCCGCCAAAGTCACTTCGTGCGTATCTGCAATCAATGCCCAACCATTGCCACCATCAGGGCGTTGAACCTTGCCTATCCAACTGAATCTTTGTAGGCGTTCAACAATATACCCCAACTCTTCACTGTTCATCTTCATTTGTGATTGCAAGGCATCCCAACTCATCATGCGCGCAGGCGATTTGTGCGCCTGATACAATTGGTACAAAACCATCAAAGCGTCTGGCAAGCGATCACCCACGCGTGACTCTCTACGCCAACGCTCGTATTTAAGTATCGGTAAATTCGCCGTAATCCCTGCCCCGAACAGTACGCCCCACCAAAACACATACAGCCACAAGAAAAATGCAGGAATAATGCTAAAAGCCCCATACAACACGGCATAACCTGAAAAAGACCTAAACACCGCTGAAAACGTATGTGTGAGTATCGAAAAAATCACTGCCGCAATCGCCCCTCCGACCAAGGCATCGTTCCAACGCACACGGCGTTTGGGAACAAATACATATAAAGCAGCAAATATCACGGTGGACAAAATAAATGGTAAAACCACACCCAAAAACGAACTGATAAAGACAAAGGCACTCAAACTGCGCACCAACCAATTGACCAAAAACAAAGCCCCGCCAAATATAAAAGGACCTAAAGTCAAAACCGCCCAATAAATCGTGACATTGGCGCGAAACGTCGCCCGTTTTTTAATCTGCCAAATATCATCAAACGCGCGGTCAATAATCGCCATTGTGGTCAAGGACGAAAAAATCAGAAAGGCACCACCAACCAAGGAGAGCCTCGCACTGCTTTGCGTAAAAATCGTGATTTGTTGCATCACAGTTTTACTCATTCGAGCGGGCATAAGGTTTTCGGTCATAAAGTCTTGTATCTCTTTTTGAAAACCTTGAAATTGTGGCAGCACTGTCAAAATCGACAATACAATCACCAACAACGGCACCATCGACAGCACCGTGGTATAACTCAAACTACCCGCCAGTTGTGGCAGGCGCAGAGCCACCATCCGATGCCATAAAAAAACAATGGCTGCACGGACGGTTTGTAAAAATCGAAAAAAATCTTGTAAGAGTGTTTGCATCATCAATCAACTAAAACGCACCAAAATGGGCGACCCCGCTATAATAACGCATCTACCACCGAATACACACCTGAACCATTGAAAAACGAGTCGATGAACATCCACACCACATCCAAGCTTGCAAAAATCTGCACCCTCACCGTCATCGTCCTGATTTTGGTCTGCGCCGCATGGGAAACCATCGGCGCGCCCATTCGTCCATTGAGCGAGGGGTTTTCTTGGTTGGCACTTAAAGGCGTATTGCTCCTGCCTTTGGTGCCACGTTTGTGGCGCGTGGAGCGACGCGCTTTTCAAATTTTAACGCTATTGATCTTGCTGTATTTCACCGAAGGCTGTGTGCGTGCCTTTTCCGACATATCCTTTGCCAGCCGTGCGTATGCGTGGGGCGAAATCATGTTATCACTGATTATATTTGTATGGGCGAATAAAGTCGCTCGTACCCTGCGCACTGTCCCTGCCAATGCCGTGACACGCGAGTCCAAACCACGCCCGAAAGGTTGGACGCAATTGGGCATGTATGTATACGCGACTTTATTGGTGTTGGTCGGCATGTCGTTTGTTTACACCCCTGACGGCACGGAGTCAACCAGCTTTCATCAAATCGTTTGGTTCATCCGTGTCGGGTTTGTTGTCTTTAATCTTGTATTGGTAACGCGACTGATTCAAAATGGGCGCGCAAAAGCCGCACAAAACCAAATTTCATCGCCAAAATGAGCACATACACTCCCTTTTTAACCGCCCTACGCACCCTCATCGGCGCACCCTATGTACGCACGGGCGCGGATGCGCTTGGGTTTCATACGGATGAGCGCAATCGTTACCACCTCGCGCCGCTGGCGGTGGTTTTGCCTGATTCTGTGACAAAAATCCGCGCGATTGTGCAACTGTGTGGCGAGCATCACATTGCCATCATCGCTCAGGGTGGTAACACGGGTTTGGTCGGTGGATGTGCGGTTTTAGAAAATACCCCCAGCATCATCCTGAATCTCAACCGTTTGAATCAAATTATCGCTGTTGATACGCTCAACCAAACCATGATGGTGCAAGCAGGCGCGACACTGGCGCAGGTGCAAGCCGCCGCGCGTGCGCAGAATTTACTGTTTCCCTTGTCTTTGGCATCCGAAGACTCAGCAACCATCGGTGGCAATTTGGCTACCAACGCAGGCGGTACACAGGTTTTGCGCTATGGAAATATGCGTGATTTATGTTTGGGTTTGGAAGTGGTTTTGGCCGATGGGCAGGTGCTCTGCGCGCTCAACACCCTGCGCAAAAATAACACTGGCTATGACTTAAAGCACTTATTCATCGGCGCAGAAGGCACGCTCGGCATTATCACCCTAGCGGTGCTCAAACTTTATCCGATGCCTGAGACGCGCCAAGTGGCGTTGATTGCGTGTCATGATTTGACTGATTTGCTAAGCGCGTTTATGGCATTGCGCCAAAACTTAGACGCACGTTTAACCGCGTTTGAAATGATGGCACCATACGCACTGGATTTAGTCTGCGCCCATTTAAATTGCGCGCATCCGTGGCAATCCACGCCGATGTACAGCGCATTGATTGAAATCTCGCAGCCTACGCTTGCCACAGATGAAACCCTGCACACGACTTTGACGGATTTGATGGCAGCGCAGACCGTGCAAAACGCCCTCATCGCTGAAAACTTATCACAAGCCGAACAATTTTGGCGCATGCGCGAGCAGATTTCGGCGGCGCAAAAAGCCCAAGGTAAAAACATCAAGCACGATGTCAGTGTGCCGATTTCTGCGATTGCTCAGTTCATCGAGCAGACCGATGTAGCCTTGGCACAAAAATACCACGGCATTCAAACCGTGGTGTTCGGACACATTGGCGATGGCAATGTGCATTTCAATGTCAGCGCGGGCACAGCGTTTGCCAACCCTGATGCACTCATGGCACATGAATCGGTCATCAATCAAATGGTTTATGAACACGTCCAAGTATTCAACGGCAGTATTTCTGCCGAGCACGGTATTGGTTTACTCAAACGCGAATTGATGAACAGCATCAAGTCAAACGTTGAACTTCAAACCATGCGTGCAATCAAACATGCTTTAGACCCCCACAACCGAATGAACCCGCATAAAATTTTTAGCGATAGTTAAACAAAGTTAACGACATATAAACGCTTAAAAAATTTTATCCTACGCATACTTGACAAAAAGTATGCATTTTTTGCGCGTGTCATTATACTCATTGCATGTCCATGCAACCCTACCCTACCACCCACCACATCCAGCAGCCAATAACCGACATTAATTTTTAAGTAAAGAACATGGGACATTTACAGAGCAATCTTTCACCTTCCAAACACGACTGGACGCGCGCAGAAATCGCCGCCTTGTATGACTTGTCGTTTAACGAACTGATTTACCGCGCCAGCACAGTGCATCGCGAGCATTTTGATCCCGAGCACATCGAGAAAGCCGTTTTGCTCAACATCAAAACAGGTGCGTGCCCAGAGGACTGCGGCTACTGCTCACAATCGGCGCACTACGACACAGGATTGGAGCGTGAAAAACTCATGCCTGTCGCCGAAGTCTTGCAAGCCGCTGCGCAAGCCAAACAAGCGGGTGCAGAGCGATTCTGCATGGGGGCGGCGTGGCGCAGTCCGCCTGCATCGGCCATGCCCGCGTTGATTGAAATGATTCAAGGCGTGAATGATTTGGGTTTAGAAACCTGCATGACCCTCGGTATGCTCAAAGAAGAACAAGCGCAGCAACTCTCAAAAGCAGGCTTGGACTACTACAACCACAACATCGATACTTCAGAAGAACACTACGGCCAAGTGGTCACCACGCGCAACTTCAACGACCGCCTTGAGACCCTGAACCAAGCGCGTCAAGCAGGACTAAAACTGTGCACAGGCGGCATCCTCGGTATGGGCGAATCGCGCGCCGACCGCGTGAGCATGCTGCAAACCCTTGCGCAAATGAGTCCGCACCCAGAGTCCGTCCCCATCAATCGGCTCGTTCCCATCAAAGGCACACCCTTAGAAAATGTCGAGCGCATCAACGATGAAGAATGGATACGCACCCTCGCCGTGGCGCGCATCCTCATGCCAAAAACCACTCTGCGCCTCGCAGCAGGTCGTCATGAACTCGACTGGGCAGCGCAAACGCTGTGTTTTATCGCGGGGGCAAACTCAGTGTTTTACGGTGATAAACTGCTGACCACGCCGAATGTCACGACGGATGAGGACAATCAAAAAGTCTTTAAAATTCACGCAGTGTCATGAAAAAACAGGCGCATCAGTGTGCGCCTGTTTTATGCTTGAATATACGTTTTATAAAATTACAAAGCCACCCACTGCAACAGTACTCGCTCAACCTGCGCCAAACTTTGCTCACGCAAAGCGCGCCATTGGTGTAAATCATGCGCCTGCGTATCCCCCACGCCTGCGGCGTAATTGGTACACACGGTAATCG
>JAGNWC010000076.1 GCA_017986195.1 Hydromonas sp. | reverse complement strand
GAATAAAACAGGTGTTGCTATAAAAGGACAGAGACAAGTAAATGGGCTGATAAATACATTTTCTTAATTCCTTACTTTCACAAGCATTTGTAGGGGCTTGTTTTATAACAATAAAAGTTTAATGAATTTGTGGAGAAAATACGCTAACCCATTGTCTTTATTGAGAAATGTGACTTTTAACTTGACGCGGTCC
Organism: Hydromonas sp.; assembly: GCA_017986195.1. Taxonomy (GTDB): domain Bacteria; phylum Pseudomonadota; class Gammaproteobacteria; order Burkholderiales; family Burkholderiaceae; genus CTSOIL-112. The sequence continues at coordinate 6,473 of JAGNWC010000076.1, read as the reverse complement.
GCATCATGCCGTAAAGTTGCACCAACGTGGTAAAAAGTGTCATTTAGTGGTAAAAATAATCAATAACGCCGTGTTTCATTTTTGAAGGTAATGCTGTGTATTTAGGTAATTCGTCGCTCTCGTTGGATGCTAAAGGTCGGATGATGGTTCCGAGCAAGTATCGTGACGCGCTCCAAAAAGAGTGCGAGGGACAATTGTACATTACGCGCAGCCCTGTCGGGTGTTTGTTGTTGTTGCCTTTGCCTGTGTGGGAACAAATGGCGCGTGAAATCATCACATGGGGCGAGGAGTTGGATGTGTATCGGGAAATTTATTTTTCCAGTGCAGAGCCCGTGACTTGGGACAGCGCGGGGCGGATTTTGATTCCGCCGAGTTTGCGTGCCAAAGCGAAGTTGGACAAAGATATTGAGATGTTTGGTAACGGCACGCACTTTCGGATTTGGAATGCGCAGGTGTATGAAGCGCACGAGCAAGCAGAGTTGGCGAGGGAAAAGCCCGCCGCGATTAAGAATTTTAGGTTTTGATTGTGAGTCAGGCACAAGAACATCTCACGGTGATGTTGCACGAAGCGGTAGATGCGTTGGCGGTCAAGCCTCAGGGTGCGTATGTTGATGGTACTTTTGGTCGTGGCGGACATTCACGGCTGATTTTGTCGCAGTTGGGTGAAAACGGACAACTGTGGGTGTTTGATAAAGATCCGCGTGCGATTGCTGCAGCGCGAGAATTAGCGGCTCAAGATGCACGGGTGCGGGTGGTGCACGACAGTTTTAGAACCATGCCCGAATACCTGCCAGCCAATAGTGTAGACGGAGTGCTGTTGGATTTGGGTGTGAGTTCACCGCAGATTGACCAAGCTGAGCGCGGGTTCAGTTTTCGCCAAGATGGCCCATTGGACATGCGCATGGACAATACACGTGGGTTGAGTGCGGCGCAGTGGCTCAATCAGGTATCCGAGATTGACTTGGCACGGGTGATTAAAGAGTACGGTGAAGAGCGTTTTGCCAGAGCGATTGCCAAGGCAATAGTGGCGCGGCGTACACAAAAGCCTTTTGAGCGTACTTTGGATTTGGCGAGTGTGGTGGCAAGTCAAGTGCGTGGCTACGAAAAAGGGCAAAATCCAGCCACGCGAACGTTTCAAGCCATACGCATAGCAGTGAATGATGAGTTGGGTGATTTGAGTGCGGTGTTGGAAGCGGTGTTGGTGTTGCTCAAACCGCAGGGGCGATTGGCGGTCATCAGTTTCCATTCGTTGGAAGATCGCTCTGTGAAACAGTTTATTGCCAAATACAGTCAGCACTCAAAGGATTTGGCAAAAATGCCATTGACGCAGGCGCAGTTACCGAAGTTATTGCTCGCGGATTTGGGGCGGCAAAAGCCCTCGGCAGCGGAAACAGCGCAAAATCCGCGTGCACGCTCGGCGGTGCTGCGGGTGGCGCAAAAGAACGGTTGATAAATCGTTGTCAATAGTTAAAAAATTTAAGTTGATTGAATACAAAGCGAGTAAACATGTCGATGTGGCGAAATTCAGTGATTTTGTTGATTGCGGTTGTTGCTGCGGCAATGGCGGTGATTGACGTGCGCTATCGCGTGCGCACACTGACCGTGCAACTCGAGCAAGCACGTGAGCAAGAACAGCAATTGCAAATCGAATGGAGTACGCGACAGGTGCAGCAAGTTTCCGCGGCAAAAAATGATCGTATTGCAGAAATCGTTGCGGGGCAAGGGATGGAGCGCGTTAATCCAAGTTCGACCTACTATATGACTCCGAAACCCTCAGGGGGCAATCCATGAAGCATACGGCGAATACGAGTCCTGTTAAAATCAAACCACACTTTCCATTGGAAGCGTGGCGTTCTCGCGTTGCTTTATCTGGAATCTTGTTGGGCATGGCGGCATTGTCTTTATGGGCGGTGAAGTTGCAGTTGTTGGACAATGACTTTTTGCAAAGCAAGGGTGATGCGCGTTATTCTCGGTTGTTGGAAATTCCCGCGCCACGTGGCAAAATTTATGACCGCAATGGCGTGGTGCTGGCTTCAAATATTCCCGCGCGAGCGATTTGGGTGATTCCTGAGGATGTGCGCATGACGGCAGCGCAAGAGAGCAAGCTCGCAAATCTATTGGGTATATCGGTTGCAGAGATTCGTAAAAAAGTGGCAAAAGACGATAAACGTTTTGTCTATCTCAAACGACAAGTGTCACAAGAGGTCTCTGACCAAATCAAAGCCATGAAAATTCCTGGGGTCAATAGCCAAAAAGAAGTCAAACGCGATTATCCGCAAGCGGAAGTTTTTGCGCATTTGACAGGCTTTACCAATATTGAAGGTCAGGGCCAAGAAGGTTTGGAATTGGTATATGACAAAGACATTCAAGGTCAGGTTGGCAAGCGCAAAGTAATTAGGGATCGCTTGGGCAATGTGATTGAAGATCAAGGTGTGATGCAAGAAGCGCGTCCGGGCAAGGATGTGTATTTGTCTTTGGATGCCCGCGTTCAATACATCGTTTACATCGCCCTGCGCGACGCAGTGAAATTCCACAACGCCAAAAGCGCGTCAGCGATGGTGGTGGATACGCGCACGGGTGAGATTTTGGCTTTGGAAAATTACCCTTCGTATGATCCCAACACGCGCGCTAATATGGACATTGATGCCTTGCGCAACCGTGCCGTGACCGATATTTTTGAGCCGGGATCAACACTCAAGCCTTTTACAGTCGCGCTGGCTTTAGAAAAACAGAAAATTGCACCACTAAGTACTATTGAAACGGGTGCGGGGCAATTGCAAATTGGTGGCGCAGTTATCAACGATTCGCATCCAAATGGTCGAATGACGGTGCAAGAAGTAATCCAAAAATCATCCAATATCGGCACAAGTAAAATCTCTTTCATGCTTGAACCACAAGACATGTGGGAGATGTTTAACGCCGTGGGTTTTGGTCGGCAATATAAAATAGGTTTCCCAGGGGTGTCGCCGGGTTTGTTGCGCCCATATAAAAACTGGCAAAAAATTGAACAAGCCACGATGTCGTACGGACATGGGATTGCCATGTCGTTGTTGCAACTCACCCATGCCTATACCGTGTTTGCACGCGATGGTGAATTGATTGATTTGACTTTGATAAAAAAAGAAACATCTGAGCCCGTCAGCGGCACGCGCGTGTTTTCAGCCAAAACCGCACAAGAAATGCGCACTATGATGCACATGGCCACTGAGCCAGGTGGGACTGCGCCGAAAGCACAGGTGATTGGTTACACCGTTGCGGGTAAGACCGGAACCGCGTATAAGGTTGAAGGCAATGGTTACAACAAAAACAAATACGTCGCCACATTCGCAGGGCTCGCGCCTGTCGCTCAACCGCGTATTGTGGTGACGGTCATGGTCGATGATCCGAGAGCCAATGGGCACTACGGTGGTGTAGTTGCCGCGCCTGTATTTAGCCAAATCGTGTCTGAAACCCTACGCACCTTATCCGTGACACCTGATGCGCCGTATAAAACTGTCATTAACCATACTGCGGCAAAGGAGTCCATGTGATGAGTAAGGTGCAACTTCACACGCTTGAAATGCGCAGCAATCATTTGAATGCTGAGCAAACCGCTGTGGTCGCGCAGGTAATTAGTAAGTTTGGCACATACGCAACGCAACATACCCACATGGTCAGCGACAGCCGCAAGGTGCAAAAAGGCGATATTTTTGTAGCCTATCCGTTTGACCCATTGACCAATAATGATGCCAAACACGATGGGCGCAGTTATGCAGAAATTGCCGTGAAAAATGGTGCGCGTGCCTTGCTTTGGCAATTGGATGGTCAGGTCACGACAAAATTTTCAATACCTACGGGTGGCGTGGAAGACTTAAACCAATTGGCAGGGCATATTGCCAGTTCTTATTACGGCAGACCATCCGAGCACATGCGCATGGTGGCGGTCACGGGTACGAATGGCAAAACCTCATGCGCACAGTGGTTGGCACAGATCTTGAGTCAACACGATATGCGCTGTGGAATGATGGGCACGCTCGGTGTGGGCTTTGTTGATGACATGCAAGAAACAGGTTTTACCACGCCACAGGCCATTGAGGTACATCGTTATTTAAATGACATGCGCAGTCAAGGCGCGCAAGCCATGGTGATGGAAGTATCTTCGCACGCGCTCACCCAAGGGCGTGTCAATGGTGTGGCGTATGAGGTGGCATTGTTTACCAATTTATCGCGTGATCATTTGGACTACCACGGTGATATGGACAGTTATGAGTCTGCCAAAGCCATGTTGTTTGCTTGGAACACGCTTAAAACCGTAGTGATTAATACCGATGATGTGGTCGGTCTGCGCTATGCGCAGATTGCCCAAGGCAATGGCATCGTGGTGATTGGCTATGGTATGAATCCGCAGCCCGCAGGCATCGTGCAGTATCTACATGCCAGTCAAGTTGACCAATCGGGTGCGATGACGACATTCACTTTAGATGTTGATGGGGTTCAGTATCCTGTGGCATCGCAATTGGTGGGTGAATTCAATGTGATGAATATGCTCGGAGTGCTCGGCGTGTGTATGGCTTTGGGTTTGAATGTGGCGCAATGTGTGGTCGATTGCGCGCACATCACAGCCGCTCCAGGGCGGATGCAGCGTTTTGGTGGCGAGGATGCGCCCCTTGTGGTGGTGGATTTTGCGCACACCCCCGATGCTTTGGAAAAAACCCTGTTGGCATTGCGCCCAATTGCGCAGCAACGCGGTGGGCAGTTGATCTGTGTGTTTGGTTGTGGTGGCGATCGCGACGCGGGCAAACGGCCGCAAATGGGTGCGATTGCACAAAAAATCGCCGATACCGTTATGGTGACTTCGGACAATCCGCGCACCGAAAATCCTGAAACCATTATTCAAGATATTTTGGCGGGCATGGATGTGGGCTCGCTGAAGATTCGTACAGAAGTGTCGCGCCCGAATGCGATTGCTCAAGTGCTGAGCGATGCGAACGCGCGCGATGTGGTGCTGGTCGCGGGCAAAGGGCACGAAGCCTACCAAGATGTGATGGGTGTGAAACATCCGTATTCAGATTTAGAAACCGTGGCGCAGGCATTGAACCAAGGTCAGTGGCAAGCCCGCGCAAACGATAGTGAAATCAGTGTGAATACAAGTGAAGCAAAAATAATGGCTGATTTGGCGCAAGCAGGCGTGTGGATGGATGCAGTACACGTGCAGGGTGAGGCGGATTTTAGCCGCGTGATCACCGACACACGCACCCTCGCGCCAAATGATTTATTTATCGCGCTCAAAGGCGAGCGGTTTGATGCGCATGATTTTTTAAGCGAATTGCACGTGGGGCAAGTCGCGGCGGTGGTGGCTGAGCGCGTGCCTGAAGGTTTTGCTTTACCGTATGTTTTGGTCAAAGACACGCGTGTGGCATTGCAACAACTCGCACAAAATTGGCGCGCGCAGTTTGACATTCCTGTACTGGTGGTGACAGGCAGTAATGGCAAAACCACGGTTAAAGAAATGTTGGCAGCCATCATGCAAGCCGCTTATGGTGAAGGCTATCTGGCAACGCGTGGCAATTTCAACAACGATGTTGGCTTGCCTTTAACCCTGCTGAATTTAAACCCTACCCACCAAAGTGCAGTGATTGAGTTGGGCATGAACCACCCAGGGGAAACCGCGCAACTTGCACCGATTGCCCAGCCAAATATTGCGATCATCAACAACGCACAACGCGAGCATCAAGAGTTCATGCAAACGGTTGAGGCGGTCGCTTTGGAACACGCCGATGTGATTGACAGCATTGTTGATGGCGGCGTGGTGGTGTTTCCAGCGGACGATGTGCACGCGCATATTTGGCGCGAACGCGCACAAGCGCGCGGCATTGCGATTCATGATTTTAGTTTGGACGAGTCGGTCAGTGCGCTGTACAGCGCGCGCTATGAATTGGGCTTGTACGCATCAACCGTGCAATTGGTCACGCCGATGGGGCAATGCACCACGCAAATCAACATCCCTGGTGTGCACAATGTTCACAATGCGCTCGCCGCGTGCGCTGCGGTGACCGCGATGGGTTTGCCGTTGGATGTGGTGGCGCGCGGTTTGGCGAATTTTGTCCCTGCCAAAGGACGTTTGCAAACCCATAAGCTCAATGATGACTGCATTTTAATTGATGATACCTATAACGCCAATCCCGACTCGGTTTTGGCAGCAATTGAAGTCTTGGCAAACTCAGCAGGGCGCAAAATTTTGGTGCTCGGTGACATGGGTGAAGTCGGTGAAGACGGTGGCGTATTCCATGCGGAAATTGGCGCACACGCGGCACAGCGTGGCGTGAACGTATTGTTGGCGACGGGCGAGATGATGCGTCAAGCCGCGCAGGCATTTGGTGCAGGTGCGCAGCACTTTGATGATGTGGTGGGGATTGCCAGTGTGGTGCGTGCGCACATGCAAAACGGCGCAAATACGGTTTTGGTCAAAGGCTCGCGCTTTATGGGCATGGAGC
>JAGNWC010000075.1 GCA_017986195.1 Hydromonas sp. | reverse complement strand
GGACAGAAGTTCGTCCAATGCGTCTTGTGCTTGCAAATCACGCAGATTTTTGGTGTTGGGCGAAGAGATATTGACCGTGATGTAGGACGCGTGTGCATAAACATCACTCAGTGCGGACAGGTAGTCCTCAGTCGCGCGTTCAATCGGTGTGGTGGCGTTTTTGCCAATATTGATACCGAGGATGCCGCCGTTTTGTACGAACTGACTGCGGGCAACGTTTTTGAGCAGGGTCGCCACGCCAAGGTTGTTAAACCCCATGCGGTTGATGATGGCTTGTTTTTCGGGAATGCGGAACATGCGTGGTTTTGGGTTGCCGTCTTGTGGGCGCGGTGTGACTGTGCCGATTTCGATAAAGCCAAAGCCCATATTGGCGAGCACATCAATGTGTTCACCATTTTTGTCCAAGCCCGCCGCCAGCCCAACGCGGTTGGGGAAAGTCAAACCCATGAGTTCAAACGGCGTAGCAGGGATGCGTGCTTTGGGCATCAAGCCCAAGGCATGGGCTTTGTGCGCCAATTTAAATGACAGGTGGTGGGCGCGTTCTGCGTCCATGGCGAAGGCGATGTTGCGAAAAATATTGTACATGGTGGTGATTTTAGTGAGTTAACTTGTTGGGATGGATGGGTGCAATGATGTCCATTGCTCATTGATTAAAATTTCAGCGGGTTTGAATTGTTGCTTGTAACGCATTTTATCCGAGTCGCGTATCCAGTAGCCGAGATAAACGTATTTGAGTGCGAATTGTCGCGCGGTTTGAATTTGCCACAATACACCATACGTGCCCAAACCCGAAAATTCCGGCGCGGGGTCAAAATAGGTGTACATAGCGGACAGCCCGTGCACGGTTTGGTCAATCACGCTGACCATGCGCAATACCCCAGCGGTATCGCGAAATTCCACCATAAACGAGGTCACAGGACTTTGTAGAAAGAACTGTCGGTACTGCGCCTCAGTGTCGTTCGCCATGGCACCATCTGCGTGGCGCGTGCTGATGTAACGGCGGTATAAATCAAACTGCTCGGTAGAGTAGTTCAAATCCGAAACACGTGCCGTCAGATGCCCCCATTGTTTGAGACAACGGCGTTGGCTGCGTGTCGGTGTAAACTCATCAACCACCACGCGAATCGATTGGCAGGCTTGGCAATCGGTGCACTGTGGACGATAGACATACAGCGCGCTGCGCCGAAACCCCATGTCAATCAGTGCGCTGTAGTTGTGGTCATTGATTCGATCCATCGGCGCGACCACTTCTGAACTTGCAATTCGATTCGGTAGGTAGTGACAGGCATATTCACCCGTGCGGTACAGTTGCAGTTGAACGAAATTTTGGTGCTCTAATTTCATGTTGCGCCTGTTGTTTGAGCAAAAGCATCAAGTAAATTGGTTTGCGCACACAACTCTTGCCAATCCAATTCAAGCGCACGCATCAGTTGTGCACTGTGTTGGAAATAGGTCGCGCGCGGTATCGGCTTCGCGCCCAAACTCGCCAAATGCGCGGTGACTTGCTGGCAGTCGATCCATGCACCGCCATGCGCTTGTAGGTAGCGCACCCAACATGCCAAGGCGATTTTTGAGCCGTCCGACACAGTGGTAAACATCGATTCGCCGAAAAACATTTTGCCAATCAACACGCCGTACAACCCTGCGATTAAATCATCGTTGTGCCAGACTTCCACACTGATGGCGTGCTGTTGGTGGTGCAACTCGGTGTAGGCGCGGATGAGTTGTGGGTGAATCCATGTGCCGTTTTGCCCATGACGAGGTGCATCGGCGCACGCTTGCATCACACGTTCAAAGCAACGATTGAGGGTGACGCTGTAGCCCAACTCGGTTGTGCGCGCCCATTGTTTGAGTTTTCTGCGTAAAGATGGGGTGGTTTTGAATGCGTTCAAAGCCAACACCATGCGCGGGTCGGGCGAATGCCACAGCACGGGTTCGCCCTCGCTGTACCACGGAAACAAACCACGTTGATAAGCGGTGTACACCCACTGCGCATCAATCACAAAGCCCACCGCGTACAGACTGTCGCTGTGCGGTACGCCACGGTTGATGTCGGTGTGACAGGGTAGTTCAGACGGATGCTGAACGATTTTGAAAGGCAGCTCGGTTTGTGTTGAATGCGCCATGTTCAACTCACCAAGGGTTCAAGAGTGACGTGACGTGTTGGGAACACGCCGTGTACCGAGTCGGCTATCCATGCGCGCAGCGCGCTGTGCGAACTCCTAAACACCAAATCTTCCCACGGAATCTCATCGGGTGCAAATAAGCGCGCTTGTAAGGTCTCATCACCCGCGCCGAATTCGGGTGTGTCCAACTCTGCACGGAAAAATAAATGGGTTTGCCCGATGTGCGGAATATCCACCATATGGTACACAGGTTCAATCAGGCGCACTTGGGCGCAGGCTTCTTCAAAAGTTTCGCGCCATGCGCCTTGCATCGTACTCTCGCCACATTCCATAAAACCCGCAGGCAAAGTCCATTTGCCCACGCCCGGCTCAATCGCACGTTGGCACAGCAAGATTTTTCCTTGATGGCTCACAATCGTGCCGACCACCATTTTGGGATTGTCGTAATGAATATGACCACAGGCTAGGCACACCGCCCGCACGCGCGAATCCTCCAATGGAATACGGTGCTCAACCTTTGTACCACACAGGGCGCAAAATAGGGTGGAGGGTGGGGGCGTTGTGGTGTTCATAGGGTGGTGTTGAGATTGTCCTTGGGCAGGTGCTATTGTGCCACAGCGAAGCAGGTTATGGCTACGAGACATACAAAAACGCACAATCGAGTGATTGTGCGTTTTGTTTTCATTGAAATCATTGGATTTAGCGATTCAACATCCAACGAACCACTGCTTCAATGTCTTTTTGTGGCATATCGGGATAAGCTTGCATGGGGGTTGTACCCCAAACACCGACCGAGCCTTTGCGGACTTTTTCGACCAAACGTGATTCTGCACCTGCTTGACCTTGGTATTTGGTGGCGATTTCGCGAATGGTCGGACCGATGATGCGTTTGTCAAGCGAGTGACATTCAAAGCATTTATTGGCTTTGGCAATTTGTGGATTCGCCGCAACTTGGTTCGCGCTTAATATGCCGAACAGTGCCGCAGCAGTCCACAGAGAGGTCTTTAAATGCAGTTTCATCGTCTATCCTTTTATGAAATCCATGATTTAGCCATTATTTTAAGCACAATCACGTTTCTGAGTAGCCATAATGCGCGAATCACCGATGCGTTGACGGCTCATTTATTGCTTGAGTATCCATTGCGTGAGTTCATCCAACTCGGCTTGGCTTATCTTGGGATTGGCAGGCATTTTTTCCCAGAAATAGTACAATGTAATGCCGTTGCGAATCGGGTTTTGAATGCGTCCAACCGCATCGCTGCGTCCCCGAAAAGCATTGCCAATATATTGAAACGAAGGGCCTTTTTTGTCTTGATTGACTTCGTGGCACTTTAAGCAATCGTAGTTTTTGGCAATTTGGTAGCCATCGGCGTGGCTTACAGTACTGAATAAAACACTACTGGCGATGAGACTTGCGCCCATTCTCACTAATAAAACTCGCTTCATAAAAAATCCTCAATAATGCGTTAAAAACCAACTTGACATCGGTACAATGGCGTTGCGATGCAAACTGACATTCTACCGCAAACCCTGAGACTTGATAACGAAAACAAAGGATTACTATGGCACTCATTCACCCGCAATTTGACGCGGTGGCTTTTACAATCGGTGGTGAGGGCGGCTGGCCAGTGCATTGGTACGGCATCACATATTTGGCGGCATTTTTGATGTTTTTAGCCTTGGGAAAATACCGCGCCAAAACGATGCCGCAGTTGGGATTTAAGTCCATCGAATTGGACGATATATTGTTTTACGGCGTGCTCGGCGTGATTCTCGGTGGACGCATTGGTTATGTGTTGTTTTACAAACCTGCTGATTTTCTCGCCAATCCTTTGGACATTTTTAAAGTTTGGCAAGGCGGCATGTCTTTTCACGGCGGCTTTTTGGGCGTGCTCGTGGCGATGATTTGGTATGCGCGTAAAACAGGTCGTGGCTTTTGGCAAATCACCGATTTTATCGCGCCGCTCGTGCCTTTGGGACTGGCATCGGGACGTTTGGGCAATTTCATCAATGGTGAGTTGTGGGGGCGTGTATCGGATGCGGGGTATTCATGGCTGATGTTGTTTCCACAAGCGATGGATGCGGATGTCTTGTATGTGAATGAACACCCTGCGAGTGTGACCTTGCTGCAACAAATCGGTCAATATGCGATGTTGCCGCGCCACCCGTCACAGATTTATCAGTTTTTGGGTGAGGGCGTGTTGTTGTTTGTGCTGTTGTGGCTGTATGCGCGCAAAGTGCGCCCGACCATGGCAGTTTCAGCGGTGTTTCTGATGGGTTATGGCGTCTTGCGTTTTCTGGCTGAGTTTGCACGTGAGCCTGATGACTTTTTGGGCTTGTTCGCGGGGTTCTCGATGGGGCAGATTTTGTCTCTACCGATGATTGTATTGGGCGCAATTTTGCTGTGGCGCGCTTATCAACACCCAGTGCCTGAGCCTGTAACGAACCTCACGAACAATGATTTAAAATGAAACCACTGCATTTGAAGCATGATTGGCGATTGTCCGCGTTGTTGTGCGCCACGGCTGTGCTCTCGGCATGTGACCGACTGCCATCGGCGAGCAATGCACCCGCTGTGATTGCGCCTGAAGCGGCGTTTGCCAAAATGATTCAAAAAACCCACGCACTGCGCGAAGCCGATGCCAAGGCTTGGGTGGGCGATATTTTGAGCAGTTTGGACGATGTTAAAATGGCTCGCACCAATGAATCCATGTGTGCGGTGATGGCGGTGATAGAGCAAGAAAGCGGTTATAAAGAAGACCCGCCTGTTGCAGGATTGAGTACCTTATTGGCGAATAAAATTAAAAAAATGGGCAGCAACTTGGCACTGCGATTGGCGTTGGAAGTGCGCTTGGATCAAGCCATGAGCACGGGCAAAACCTTTCGAGAAGGCATGAAATTGGTGAAAACCGAGCGCGATTTGTCCAAGTGGTACACCGAGTTTACCGAGTCGCGCTATACCAGCCCGATTCTCAAATACATGGGCAAAAGTGTCGACGATGTGGTTTCCACCGTCGGCTCAATGCAGGTCTCTTTGGACTACGCGCGTAAGATCGCTCCCTCGCTTGGTCAATCAAGCATGAATATGCGCGAAACCCTGTACACGCGCAAAGGCGGTGTGTTGTATGGCACGGCGCATTTGTTTTACTATCCCACGAATTACAGCGACATGATTTATCGTTTTGCTGATTTTAATGCAGGGCATTACGCCAGTCGCAACGCGGGTTTTCAAGCGATGGTCAGCCAATTATTGGGTAAACCTTTGAATGCCGATGGTGATTTGATTGCGCATCAGCCTGAAAATTCAAACCAAGTGTCACAAACCCAAAACGCGGTGATGCAACTTTTTGCTAAAAAAATGCCCACCATGACGGTACAAAGCATTGCGCAGGATTTGGCATTGGAAAAAAGTTTGGACTTTGAAAAAACCACCACTTATCAAACTGTGGCGCAGTGGTATGCGCAAAAGTACAAAAAAGTGATTGCCCAACAGATTCCGAAAATCAGCCTAAAAAGCGAGAAAATCACCCGCAACCTGACCACCGAATGGTACGCCAATTCGGTCAACCGCCGTTATCAACAATGCCTCGCTGTCGCCCAGCGTGCAACTCAATCAAATTAATATTATGCTGACTGTCTTATCCCCCGCCAAAAGTCTTGATTTTGTAACCGCCACGCCTGCGGCTGTCGGCAAAATCGCCACCCAACCTCAGTTTGTTGCGCAAGCCAAACAACTCAATCAACTGTTGCGTCAACTGGATGTGCCGCAATTGGCAAACCTAATGTCGATTTCGGACAAATTGGCGGTGCTTAATGTGGCGCGCAATCATGAATGGTCACCTGAGTTTACCTTGGACAACAGCAAACCCGCGATTTTGGCGTTTGATGGCGATGTGTATGATGGCTTTGATGCAAAGACTTTGACCACGGCTGAACTCAGGCAAGCGCAAACCCGCATACGGGTTTTGTCGGGCTTGTACGGTGTTCTTCGTCCATTGGATTTGATGCAGGCCTATCGTTTGGAAATGGGCAGCAAACTGACCAACAGCAAAGGCGCGGATTTATACGCATTCTGGGGCAACACTTTGGCAAAAAACATCCACGCGGAATTGAATGAGCACAAACACAAAACCCTCATTAATTTGGCTTCAGATGAATACTTCAAAGCGGTGCCTTTGGCGGCATTGGGCGTGCCTGTGGTTGCACCCGTGTTTAAAGATTTGAGCAAAGGCCATTACAAAATCATCAGTTTTTTTGCCAAACGCGCGCGCGGTACGATGGCGCGATTCATCGTGCAACACAAAATCGACACGCCCGAAGGTCTGAAAAAATTTGCCGAGGATGGTTATTATTTTGTCGGTGAGGCGAGCGCGAAACATGGCGTGCAACAACTCATCTTTCATCGAGATTGAGTTTAGGATTGTTTCAATAAACCAATCGTCATTGCGAGCGATGTTTCACCCGCGAAGCAATCCAAGTCGTGTCACTACAGTGAATTTAGATGGATTGCCACGCCTCGATAAAACCATTCGAGACTCGCAATGACG
>JAGNWC010000074.1 GCA_017986195.1 Hydromonas sp. | reverse complement strand
TCCATCACCACCAACTCAATATCACGGTACAAACGATAATGCTGCAAACCATCATCGCTCACGATGACATCGCATTCGGGATGCGCCACGCAGACTGCACGCGCGACCGCCACGCGGTCTTGCCCGACCCACACAGGTACACCCGTGTTTAGAGCCAATTGTAAAGGCTCATCGCCGACCTCGCTCGCCAAACTATCCTTAGTCACACGGGTCGCTTCCATGCGATGATTCGCGGCGTTCGCACCGCCATAACCACGCGAAATCACCACAGGGTGAAAACCCACTTCGCGCAAATCCTGCACCAAAGCCGCGACAATCGGCGTTTTACCCACACCACCGACCATAATCCCGCCGACCACCACCACGGGAATTGGCATACGGTATTGCGCGCGCCAATGGCGCATAAATGCCGTGCGGCGCACACGCACGACTTTTTCAAACAGCCATGACAACGGGTACAAGAGTCGAGCCAAAGCCCCACGCGACTGCCACAAGGCAAGCCACTTGGCATGCCGATTGGCTTTTTGGGTCAATGCAAGTTGCGGGTCGCGCGCGCTCATGGGTTTGAATGAATCTGCTGTGGGTTAAAATTATGGGCGCATTCTACCATGAGGCTATGCAATGGGCGATGCGTGGGTGAAATAACATCAGATAAAACCGTAGGTACGAACGAGAATGAAATCAGAGTAACGAACGGGCGATTACGCAAAAATCGCTAATCGTCCCTACCGCGCTTATACGTTTACGCGTTGAGTTAAAGTTGATAAGGGCGACCACCAATTCCGCCTATGGCATCATTGGGTCTGATCGCCAACGATGATGCTGGGTCACCATAGAACGTGTATTCACCTGTGTGACTGAGTTTTGTTTGCGCACATACATGCACTTGACCCCCAATATCGCGCCAACGGCGACAAAACGCATAATCCTCGGACAGATAGCGTCGATTGGTTTCATCAAAAAGCACATCGAAAAAACGATAGCACAACGCCGCACGTTCAGGCTTCCAATTGTTCAGACTGTCAGGCACATACTGAAGATTTGGATACTCTTTAATCATTTGGTCAAATACTGACCGTTTGATACACATAAAACCAGTAGGGGCTTCTGTTACTTGCATAAACCCGTCTTGGTTGGGCTGTCGATACTCGGGGCTGTTAATGTCAGAATTGACAGGATATTTCAACGCCAAACGATGAAATAACTCGGCATCAAGCCGAGTTGCACCATCAGGAATATCGACTGGCCAATCAAAGCGTTTGATGGGATACAACCCTGCGACAACATCAAGGTCTGAGCGTAAAAAGCGTAATACAGATTCAGCAGAAAACCCCACATCGGCATCGACCCAAAACAAATGTGTAAATTCTCTGTTTGCAAGAAATTCAACCGCCATTTCATTTCTCGCACGAGTGACCAAACTGGAACTGCTGCCGATGAAGTAGTTGGATTTAATACCGAGCAAATTCAGCGTATTCAGACAACTCATCATGCTCAGTGTGTATGGCACGGTCACTTGACCGCCATATGCAGGGGTGATGAATAGTGGATGAAAATTATTGTCTGGTGAGGTCATTTTTTTATCCTTATTGTTTCGGTTAATTATCTGAGGTATCGCTTGTGCTAATACAGTCAATAGCCTCATCCTCAACCACATCATTCGCCACTCCCAACACCGACATCACGCGCACACCGAGGCTCAAGCCGACCCAATCGATGTCTTGCAATTGCACGCGCACGCGAGTTTGTCTCGGTGTGTCCTCTGAGATGAGGGCGTTGAGGTACAGCGGAATGTGCGCCAAGCGCAGGGTATTTTCACGGATAACGATGGCTTCAGCCTCAAGTATGCCCTCGTTCATGTGTTGTGCAACCCAGCGCAGACACCAGTATTTTTCCATTTTATCTTGCTGCGCGCCATAGGCTTTGTACCGCTCGTCAAATTGACTCACGCGCGTGAGCAAATCAACCTCTTTGGGCTGAAACGGGGCTTTCATCGGTGCGGTCACGCCGTAGCGCACGGCGGCGAGCAGCTGCATTTGATTGAGCCAATCGGCATAGCGGCGCAATGGCGAAGTCGCCCACATGTACGCAGGTACGCCCATTGCCAAATGCGGCGCGGCATGGGTGCTGGTGCGCACGCCCATCGCGCTTTGCGTGCGAAACAATGCAGGGATGCGCAAATCGCGCAACCAACTCGCCCAGTGGACGTTGGCAAATATCATCCATTCAGAGACAATTTTATCAATCGGCGAACCGCGCATGCGTTGGCTGATGGTGATGGGCTCTTCACCTGTGAGTGCTGTGGATTGCTGCGCTTCGCTCGCAATAACGTTGGCGGTTCCCACGATGAAGTTAAAATCTGCGCGGTTGTTGTTTTCGGGGCGACCGCGCACCGCATCGCGAATGGCTGACAATTGTTGCACCGCCTGCCAAAGAATTTTCAGTTCGCTGGCGCGTGGATAGTCACTGCGCTCACCGTTCAAATCCTCTGCTGTCAATTGCATTTCAGGCGTGTCGTGGCGCAGGTTGTCGCTGATGCGCACACGCTCGATGCGCGTTTGTGTATCGGTGAACGCGTCTTTGCCTTGAGCCTCGGTGTTGAATGTGGTGTAAATTGACAGTGCGGGTTTCACGGTTCCCGCATCCAAACTAAATTCAGCCACCCATTCATCGGGCAGCATGGTGACTTTTTCCCCTGGGGTGTAAAGGGTGGACATGCGCGCCACCGCATGTGTGTCCGCCGCATCGTCGCGGCTCACAGCGATTGCGGGCATGGCGATGTGAATGCCGATGCGGTAATTGTGCGCATCGATTTTCAACAATGAAAACGCATCGTCAATCTCGGTGGTCATTGAATCATCAATCGAGAACACAGGACGATCATCCACCACATCGTCCGTCACCACACCTTCGTCGAGCAATGCCTGCCAATGCGTGAGCGTGGGCTGAGGCAAATCATGCACATCGGTACCGCGCGGATAGTATTCGGCGAGAAAGGTTTGGCGGTGTAATTCAAACGCATTTTGAAACGCGCCGATGTGCAGCATGAGCTCGGGAATGCTTTTGCCCAAAGCCGTTGCTGCTTCAACCACGGCTTTGTAACTCATGTCGTTGGCATTTTTTTTCTGCAAAATCGCATCGCGTGCTTGCAAAATTTCAGCGGGCGCACGCCCTGCTGTCATCTCCTCGACCCAAACGGCTTGTTGACGCAGGCGTTCTTCTTTTTTCGCTACCGCCGCGAGTGCAATCTGAATTTGCTCATACGGCTGGCGCGTGAACTGCCCTTTGCCTTTTTTACCGAAATAAATCGGTGCGCCTTGGATGGCTTGCCACATCGCGGCTTGCTCAGGCACACTGGCATTCTCACCAAAGTATTCTTTGGCAATTTCGATAAAGCCAAACACCTCCTCAGGTGCGCATTCCCACAAAAAATCCAAATCCACTTGCGATGTGAGTTCATCGACCTGCGCGGTCAGTTGTGCGGGGGTATCATTTAAATTGGCTTGCAACAACACATCTTTGCTTTTGATTTTTTGTGTCGATGAGCCTTGTCCCTTGACTTGCAGATGACTGTCTTTTTGCTCCATCACAGTTGCGATGTGGAGTTTTCCTTGGGCTTCATAAAATACGATTTGGCTCATGCGTGGCTTTGTTCAATGGGTGCGAAAAATAAAGCGGCATTCTACCATGCCGCTTGGGTGCAAAATGCGCAGATGTGCTTACTCAGTTTCAGACACCAAAACGGACGCGAATAAAGCACGTAAATTGTCGGGAATGCCTTTGGGTTTATTGGTACGCGTGTCCACACACACCAAGGTCAAACTGGCGGTACAGGCAATCTTGCCATCACATTCCACGGTTTGTCGGCACACCACCGAAGCATTGCCGATTTTCAAGACATTCACCGTCGCCACTGCATCGTGGTCAATGGTCAAAGGCATCAGCCAATCGGTGTCGGCATGGCGAATCACAAAACCTGTGTGGGTATCACGCGCCAAATCCATCGGATTGATGCCCGCCGCACGAAACCATTCGGTGCGCGCACGCTCAAAGTAGTCAAAATAATTGGCGTGATACACGATGCCCATCAAATCAGTATCGGCAAAATACAAGCGGATGGGGTATTCAAAACGGGCAGTACTCATGGTTTTTTCTTTCTATTCAATCAAAATCAATTCTTGTAACACACATTACAACAAGTTTTTTAAAAACTCCGCAACCACTTCAGGTTGTTGCAAAGGAGCCAAATGCCCCATGTCTTGCAGGGTCAACAAGGGCAAATCTGGGCGCAGTTTTTGCCATTTATCCCATGACTTGGGCGGTATCCAACGTTCGCTGTCAGACGCTCGGATACAGGTACACGGCACAGTCAATTTTTTCAAGTGCCCCCAAACATTGGGCACAGTGGCAAACACATGCGCCTCCCAAGTTTTGGGAAATACAAATGCCATATCCTCATCGGTGCGCGGTTTTAAACCGTACTGGGCATAATCGTACATCACACCTTGTGAAATTCCACCGAATGCGGGTTTAGAAGCATGGTATTCAATAAAATCGCTGTGATTGGACCAAACATCGCGACGCAACAAAGTCCTTTTTGCCAAACTCAGGTAACGATAACGCAACGCCAGCGGCATCATTTTGAGCACATACATCGATGCGGTGGGGTACAACACGGGCTCGATTAAAACAATTTTTTCAAACAAATCAGGGCGACGCGTGGCCGCAATCAAAGTCATCACCGCCCCCAATGAATGACCGATGCCAATGAACTTTTGTGGCGCGGTACTGTGCGCAGACACTGATTTGTGTTGATCGCGCAAACGAATCGCATCCAAACCCGCAATCAAATCATCAGCAGCACTGCCCCAATCAAATTGTGGGTCTGGTTTTTGGGGGGAAGTCATCCACGTCGCACGGTGGTTAAGTGCATACACGTTGCGCACTTGCGCTAAAGACCTCAACATTTGTTGGTATGTGCCTGCTGTGAAACCATTGGCATGGGCAAAATGAATCGGCGACAAAGTGTTTTGAATATTTGTCCAGTAGTTTAAGGTACCGAGGTGTTCACCCACATCGATGTATTCTTGCTGAATGGTCATCGGCACTACCATTTATTGACCTTTCCATTTTCGATATGCGACACGAATCAGTACAAAAGCACCCGTCCAGAATATCAAACCAATGCCTGCCACCATCACCCGTTGCACCAATGCAATACTCGCCTGGGTATCGGTCGCCATGACCATTGAAGGCAAACCAATAGACACTAAAATCGCCGCAATCGCCAACAAACCCAAAGCCAAGAGTCCGCGCTCCAATCGGCTGTCTGGAACCAAATGTTGCTCAAAAATCGATTCGCTCTCCAATTGCGCTTGATCGCGTTCGTAGTCCAATTGCTCGGCACTTTTGCCAATTTTATCCAAGCGCGTCATTGCTCCACTCCCAATCCAAAAATTCGACCATGTTCTTTCATCGCATAGCGATCGGTCATGCCCGCGATATAATCTGCGATTTTACGCGCTTGTGCCTGCGGTTCGGCATTTTTTTTGATTTGATAATCAGGTGGTAGCAAGCGCGGGTCATCCATAAACACTTTAAATAATTCATCAATCATGTGTACTGCCTTGCGACTCATGCGCATCACCTGATACTGGCGATACAAATGCTCGTACAAATATTTTTTCAAGTCCACCATGTTTTGACGCATCTCATCCGAAAAACTGGCTAAATTGCCTGCTGCACGCACCTCATCAATGCTGCGCACGCCCGATGCCGCAATGCGCTGTGCGGTAGTCTCGGTCAAATCGGTAATCATCGCACCGATGATGCGGCGCACGGTTTCGAGCACCTCTCGATGCCCCGACAACTGCGGGTATTGCGCGCGGACTGCGTCGTGCGCGCGCGCGAAAATCGATATTTCGCGCAAACCATCAATGCTCAAAATTTTCGAGCGCAAGCCATCGTCGATGTCGTGGTTGCTGTAGGCAATCGCATCGGCGATGTTGGTCAATTGCGCTTCCAAACTCGGCTGCGTGCCATTCAAAAACCGCTCACCCAATTCGCCCAACTGCTCGGCATTGGCACGTGAACAGTGCTTTAAAATCCCTTCACGGGTTTCAAACGTCAGGTTCAAACCATCAAATGCGCCATAACGCTCCTCGAGTTCATCAACTATGCGCAAACTTTGCAAGTTGTGTTCAAAACCACCAAACGGCTGCATACATGCATTGAGTGCGTCTTGCCCCGCGTGCCCAAATGGCGTGTGCCCCAAATCATGCGACAGGGCAATCGCTTCGATTAAATCCTCGTTTAAACGCAAATTGCGCGCCAGCGTGCGCGCGATTTGCGCCACCTCCATGCTGTGCGTGAGACGCGTGCGAAACAAATCACCTTCGTGGTTGACGAACACTTGGGTTTTATACTCAAGGCGACGAAACGCGGTCGCGTGCACGATGCGGTCTCGGTCACGCGCATACGGACTGCGGTTCGGATCTTCGGTTTCATCAAAGCGACGACCTTTGCACGTTGTGCTTTTCGCCGCGTAGGGTGCGAGTTGATTTTCAAAACTTTGCCAAGCGTTCATTGTCATCCTTCTGAATCCATATATTCGTGTTTACAACCGAGCCACCTGAGCCACGCCGTTAATCTGCGTCAAACTGGCGCGTACTTTTTCGAGTTGCGTGGTTGATTCGACTTCTAAATTAAATACATATTCACACGAAGCATCGCTCTGGGTTTGGGCATTTTTTTGTTTGCGCAACCCTGCAATAAATACTTTCTCACGCGCCAAGGCTTCGGTAATTTGGCGCATCA
>JAGNWC010000073.1 GCA_017986195.1 Hydromonas sp. | reverse complement strand
CATCAATCAAACTCGCATTCGCCAATTCGGGCAACGCTGTTAATGTGGCTTTTTGTTGCAATTTAGGCAGGCGCGCGCCTTTGATGATTTGTGGCAATTGCACAGAAAATTCTATTTCGCGAATGCCGCCAGAACCGATTTTAATGTCTTCAGATTCAGGGTTTTTGACAGCGCGTGCATGGGCTTTGTCACGAATTTTGCTGTGTACATCACGCAGCGCATCAATCGCGTCATAATCTAAATATCGTCTAAAAACAAAAGGTTGCACCATTTGCTCGAGAAAATCCGACGCATCCGTTGGGTTGATGAGGCGGCTTTTCAGCCACACAAACCGTTCCCACGCGCGCGCCTGCGTGAACAAATACTGCTCTAAAGTATTCAAACTGACGCACAACGCACCCGATGCGCCATTCGGGCGCAAGCGCATATCCACGCGAAACACAAAACCGTGCTCATTCACGTCATCGAGCAATTTAATCACCCGTTTGCCCACACGCTCAAAAAATTCGCTGTGCGAAAGAGCGCGGATTCGTTTATCGGGCTGTGCGGCAGGCGCAACGGTTTCGCCTTCGTGCTCAAATACAAACACCAAATCCACATCAGATGAGACATTGAGTTCATTGCCCGATAATTTGCCCATGCCCATGACCCACAAAGGCATTGCTTGATTGGTGGTTTCAGAGTGCGGTTCACCATGAACATCGCACAAAGCCCGATAACTGTGCTCCAATGCGTATACCACCGAGGCATCCGCCAACGCGCTGATGGTGTGCGTGACCGCGTTTAAACTCGATTCTGTCGGGGGATGGGTTAAATCAAATTCCATCATCGCCAGCATGGTCAGCGCGCGAACTTTGCGCATCGCCGCGCCTACAGCGTATTCAACATCATAATGCGCAGGTATGTGCTGCACAAACAATTGCATCACATCTGTTTTAGATAGAGGCAAACGCGCACTCAAAACGTGCACGTCTTCGGGGGAGACTTGCCCAGAGTCGAGCATTCGTTGGGCGTATTGAGAATAGGAATAGCAGGTCAGTGAAGAATTTGTGTGCATAAAGCCCCCGTGAATGATTTGCACCATTATATCGTGTAACGATTGCGTTTTAGGTTGCGTTTTAGTTGAACCAAGCAGCGATAGGGGTGATTAAACTGCTCCGTTACTATGGCGGAAATCGCTTAAAACCGCTACAATGCAACTTTTAATCCATTGGATGTATGGATTGTATTGAAAAGGCAGACACATGGCTGGAAGCACATTTGGACAACTTTTTTGCGTGACCAATTTTGGCGAGTCGCACGGCGCGGCGATTGGTTGCGTGATTGATGGCTGTCCGCCGAATATGGCGTTGTCGGTTGAGGACATTCAGCCTGACTTAGACCGTCGTCGCCCCGGTACGTCGCGCCACGTCACGCAACGCCAAGAAGCCGATCAAGTAGAAATTTTGTCAGGGGTGTTTGAGGGCAAAACCACAGGTACGCCGATTGCGCTTTTGATACGCAACACCGACCAAAAAAGCGGTGACTATGGCAACATCGCCATGCAATTTCGCCCTGGACATGCGGACTACACCTATTGGCAAAAATACGGCATTCGCGACTATCGTGGTGGTGGACGCTCCTCTGCACGCACCACCGCGCCGATGGTGGCAGCAGGTGCGGTGGCGAAAAAATGGTTGCGCGAGCAGTTCGGTACACAGATTCGTGGTTGTATGACGGCTTTGGGCGAAGTAAACATACCCGTCAACGATTGGACGCAAACAGGTGTTAATCCATTCTTCGCAGCCGATGCAGCGATTGTACCGCAGTTGGAGCAGTACATGATAGATCTGCGGGCGGCGCAAGATTCGGTCGGTGCACGTTTGTTGGTTGAGGCGCACAATGTACCTGTGGGATTGGGCGCGCCGCTGTTTGATAAATTGGATGCCGACATTGCCTATGCGATGATGGGCGTGAATGCGGTCAAAGGCGTTGAGATTGGCGATGGCTTTGGTGTGGTCACCCAAAAAGGCTCATACCACGGCGACGCAATGCGTCCAGAGGGATTCCAAACCAACCACTCGGGCGGCATATTGGGCGGAATTTCATCGGGTCAGCCCATACAGGTGCACGTGGCGATTAAGCCGACTTCGAGCATCAGTTTACCGCGCGAGTCAGTGGATATTGATGGCAACCCCGTGGAGGTTATCACCAAAGGAAGGCATGACCCGTGCGTGGGCATACGCGCCACGCCGATTTTAGAGGCGATGTTGGCTTTGGTTTTGATGGATCATGCGCTACTGCACCGAGCGCAAAATGGTGATGTACAGGTTTCAACCCCGAAATTTTCTCAAATTGGAGATTGATAATGTTTAAATATAAAATATTGGCTTTGGCTGTATCCACCGCATTTTTGACCGCGTGTGGTACACCACAACAAACCACCAACGACAGTGCGGCGGGTGTCAACCGTCAACAAAGATTTTCAATTTCGAGCGAAGCTTTGAATGCCCAAGCGGCAAAAGCTTATTCAGAAGTAATTGCAGAGGCTCGCGCTAAAAAAATATTGGACACCAATCCTGCAATGGTCGCGCGAGTCAAACGCATCACCAATAAATTGATTGCGAAAACACCCGCGATTCGTCCAGATGCCGCCAAATGGCCTTGGGAAGTGCATGTCATAACAGTCGATGAACAAAATGCGTGGTGTATGCCGCACGGTAAAATGGTGATTTACAGTGGTTTGATTACAAAGTTAAAGCTAACCGATGCAGAAATTGCACAGGTTATGGCACACGAAATTTCTCATGCTTTGCGAGAACATTCGCGTGAGCAAGTGTCTCGCCAGCAAACCACAGGCTTGTTTGCTGGTATTTTGGGGGCGGTGGGACAGGCGTATGGTATTTCAGGGGCGAATGATATCGCCTCAATCGGTGCTGATGTGGGCTTTAATTTACCGTTTTCACGTACCCATGAGACCGAAGCGGATTTATTGGGGATGGAATTGGCAGCACGTGCGGGTTATAGCCCAGATGCGGCCATCACATTGTGGGATAAAATGCTGGCTTCAGATGGCGCAGGAACGCCTGAATTCTTAAGTTCCCATCCAGATCCTGCGAACCGTAAGGCAACGTTACAAGCGAATGCCAATAAGGTGCGTGGTTTATACAATGCTTCGGCGAAAAAATAATTTTTGAAATTTGATAGACTTTATGGCACAGACTTTATACGACAAACTTTGGGATATGCACGTCATCCGCGAGGAGCAGGATGGTATGGCATTGATTTATATTGACCGCCAACTCTTGCACGAAGTGACCAGTCCGCAAGCATTTGAGGGCTTAAGTCTACACAACCGTCCCGTGTGGCGCATCAATGCCAACCTTGCGGTGTGCGACCACAACGTACCGACCACCGATCGCTCACAAGGCAATGCAGGCATTGTCGATCCAGTGTCACGCTTACAAGTGGAAACCTTGGACAAAAACTGTGACGCATTTGGCATCACCGAGTTTAAAATCCAAGACATCCGCCAAGGTATTGTTCATGTCATCGGCCCTGAGCAGGGTGCAACTCTACCTGGAATGACCATCGTTTGTGGCGATTCGCACACCTCGACCCATGGCGCAATGGCGGCATTGGCCTTCGGTATTGGTACGTCTGAGGTTGAACATGTGCTGGCGACTCAATCCATGATGATGAAAAAAGCCAAAAACATGCTGGTACAGGTTGATGGGGTCTTGCCCAATGGTGTGACCGCGAAAGACATCGTACTGGCAGTGATTGGGCAAATCGGTACCGCGGGCGGTACAGGCTACACCATTGAGTTTGCAGGTTCTGCGATTCGTGCTTTGAGCATGGAAGGGCGCATGACGATTTGTAATATGGCGATTGAAGCGGGTGCGCGCGCGGGCTTGGTCGCGGTGGATGACAACACCATCAACTATTTTAAAGGCCGAACCTACGCACCACAGGGCGCAGAGTTTGAGTCGGCGGAGAAATTCTGGCGCACTTTGGTCTCTGATGAAGGCGCGCAATTTGATCGCGTGGTGAAACTACAAGCCGAATTGATTAAACCGCAAGTGACTTGGGGTACTTCACCTGAAATGGTGGTGCC
The DNA here is from genome assembly GCA_017986195.1 of Hydromonas sp. Lineage (GTDB taxonomy): Bacteria > Pseudomonadota > Gammaproteobacteria > Burkholderiales > Burkholderiaceae > CTSOIL-112. The sequence continues at coordinate 2,797 of JAGNWC010000073.1, read as the reverse complement.
AGTTGATGCCAACGTCCCCGATCCTGAGCAAGAGAAAGACGCGGTCAAACGCGATGCAATGGAACGTGCTTTGCAATATATGGGTTTAGAGCCGCGTACACCGATTAACGCAATTAACGTGGATAAAGTATTTATCGGTTCATGCACCAACAGCCGCATTGAAGACATGCGTGCGGCAGCGTGGGTCGTTCAGCGTTTGGGCAAAAAAGTAGCAAGCAATGTCAAATTGGCTTTGGTGGTTCCAGGTTCTGGTTTAGTGAAAAAACAAGCAGAATCTGAAGGTTTGGACGTAATTTTCAAAAACGCAGGCTTTGAATGGCGCGAGCCAGGTTGCTCAATGTGTTTGGCAATGAATGCAGATAGATTGGAAGCGGGCGAGCGTTGTGCTTCGACCTCGAACCGTAATTTTGAAGGTCGTCAAGGTGCAGGCGGACGCACCCATTTGGTCAGTCCTGCAATGGCTGCTGCGGCAGCGATTGAGGGACATTTTGTGGATATTCGTGCTTTGGCATAAGCCAAGCGATTTTTAGTTGATTTAAAAGGAGTTTATGATGCGTAAATTATTGGCTTTAGTAACAGTTGCTTTGGTTGTCTTGGCAGGTTGCAACACGGTGCGCGGCACGGTGAATGGTTTGGGTAAAGACACTCAAAAAGCAGGTGAATGGGTTCAAGAAAAAGTACCCGCCAATCCGCAATAACCCTGATTGATTCTCAATGTAACAGTCAATCCCACTCAAAAAGTCTGTGACCAACACAGGGTTGGTCACAGTTTTAATTCGTCTTTGGAATATGTATGGAACAATTTACCCTGCACACAGGATTGGTCGTGCCTTTGGATCGTGAAAATGTCGATACCGATGCGATTATCCCCAAGCAATTTTTAAAATCCATTGCACGCACAGGTTTTGGTGAAAATTTGTTCGATGAATGGCGTTATTTGGATGTCGGTCAACCTGGCGCCGATAATTCAAAACGCCCCATCAATCCCGATTTTGTGCTCAACCATGCGCGTTATCAAGGCGCGAGTGTGTTGCTTGCGCGTGATAATTTTGGTTGCGGTTCGTCACGAGAGCACGCACCTTGGGCATTGGTACAGTATGGTTTTCGTGCGGTGATTGCGCCTTCTTTTGCTGATATTTTCTTTAACAATTGCTATAAAAATGGCTTGTTACCCATTGTTTTAAAAGAAAAAGAAGTTGACCAGCTATTCGATATGACCAAAGCTCAAGTGGGTTTTGAAGTCACGATTGATTTGCCTGAACAGCTCGTGCGCGCAGGCGATTCGGTCTTTAAATTCGATATCAGCGATTTTCGTAAATATTGTATGGTCAATGGCTTTGATGACATCGGTTTGACCTTGCGCCATGCGGATGAAATCCGTGCGTTTGAAGCGCAACATTTGATGAAATACCCATGGTTGGCGAACGCGCAATTAAACTCAAACAAAATAGTTGGATAAATAGAAAATGACACAAAATATTTTATTGTTGCCCGGTGATGGCATCGGTCCTGAAATCATGGCGCAAGCGGTGCGCGTGCTCGAAAAACTCAAAACCGATGGTTTGGACATTGCTTGGGACACCGCTTTGATTGGCGGTTGCGCTGTCGATGCGACGGGCGTGCCTTTGCCGCAAGAAACTTTGGATAAAGCCGAAAAAGCCGAAGCGGTATTGCTCGCAGCAGTCGGTGGACCACAATACGATAATTTGCCGCGTGAGCAACGTCCTGAGCGCGGTTTGCTCGCCATTCGTAAAGCGATGAATGTGTTTTCAAACCTGCGTCCAGCGATTGTCTATCCTGAATTGGTCGAGGCTTCAACTTTGAAACCTGAAGTGGTTTCGGGTTTGGACATCATCATCGTGCGTGAATTGGTCGGTGACATCTACTTTGGAGAGCCACGCGGAATTGAAATGCGTGATGGCGAACGTGTCGGTTTTAACACCATGATTTATTCTGAATCAGAGATTCGCCGTATTGCGCACAGTGCATTTAAAACTGCACAAAAACGGGCGAAAAAACTCTGCTCCGTGGATAAAATGAATGTTTTGGAATGTACGCAGTTGTGGCGCGATGTGGTGATTGAAGTCTCTGCCGAGTATCCAGATGTGGAATTGAGCCACATGTTGGTGGACAATGCGGCGATGCAATTGGTGCGCAATCCCAAACAGTTTGACGTGATGGTCACGGGCAATATTTTTGGTGATATTTTGTCGGATGCCGCGTCAATGTTGACAGGTTCGATTGGCATGTTGCCATCGGCATCGATTGATGCGAATGGCAAAGGCCTATACGAGCCGATTCACGGTTCCGCACCTGACATTGCGGGTAAAAACATGGCCAACCCATTGGCGATGATATTGTCGGTGGCGATGATGTTGCGTCACAGTTTGAACCAAACAGCCGCAGCGGATCGCGTCGATGCGGCGGTGAAAAAGGTATTGGCGCAGGGCTATCGCACGGGCGATATTATGACGGCGGGTGGTACAAAAGTCGGCACGGTTGAAATGGGTGATGCGGTGTTGGCTGTTTTGTAAAAAGCAGGATGACAGTGAATGTGATGGATTTTAATTTGTAAAATTGGAGTAAAAAATGCAACGAGTGGGTTTGGTCGGTTGGCGTGGTATGGTCGGTTCGGTTTTGATGGACCGTATGGTGGCGGAAAATGATTTTGCGCATTTTGAGCCTGTGTTTTTCAGCACCTCAAATGCGGGCGGTGCTGCGCCTACGATTGCTAAGTCCGATGGCATTTTGCACGATGGCAACAGTGTGGACGCGCTCAAAACCTGTGACATCATCC
>JAGNWC010000072.1 GCA_017986195.1 Hydromonas sp. | reverse complement strand
TCTTTGAGCCGTTGCTCAAAGTCGCCACGGTATTTCGTCCCAGCCATCAACGCGCCCATATCCAGTGAATAAATATGAGATTGCGCCAACACTTCAGGCACTTGACTACGAACGATTTTCCATGCCAGTCCTTCGGCAATCGCGGTTTTACCCACACCCGCTTCACCGACCAACACTGGATTGTTTTTGCGACGACGTGAGAGCACCTGCACCGCACGCATCACTTCTGCTTCGCGGCCAATCAGTGGATCCAAGCGACCTGATTGCGCCATTTGATTTAAATCTGTGGTGTATTTATCCAATGCCGAGGTTTTTTTAAACTCTTCCTTTTCAACCGCCGTTGTCTTTTCTTCTGATGGTGCAGCCGATTGCCCCAGCCCAGTGAACGGAGGTTTGTCGCTTTTGCGAATGCCGTGCGATAAATACTGGGTCAAATCGACCCGCTCGATGCCCTGCTTGCGCATGAAATACACTGCGTGCGAATCTTTTTCACCAAACAGCGCAACCAACACTTCAACACCTGAGACTTCTTTTTTATCATTGCCCGTGGATTGCACGTGCATAATCGCGCGCTGCATCACGCGCTGAAAGCCGATGGTCGGCTGTGTATCAATCTCATCCTCACCCGATTTGGCAACAACATTGTCTGTCAAAAAACGTTGTAAATCTGCTTTCAGTAAGCGAATGTCCGCATCCACCGCATTGAGCAACTCAATCACCGTTGGATTGTCGAGCAAAGCGTAGAGCAAATGCTCCAAAGTCAAATCTTCGTGGCGCGCTTTACGTGCTTCTACAAACGCCAAATGCAGCGTCACTTCTAAATCTTGAGCTATCATATTCCCTCCAACACGCATTGCAATGGATGCCCATGCTCGCGCGAAAAACGCGTCACGCGCGCTACTTTTGTTTCCGCCACATCACGCGGGTATTCGCCACACACCGCCCGTCCCGCTGTGTGCACCGTCAACATAATGAATTCGGCCTCATCAGAGGTCTTGTTAAAAAATTTCTGTAACACATCCACCACAAACTCCATCGGCGTGTAGTCATCGTTGAGCAACCACACCGAATACATCGGTGGTGGATTCGCCACTTGTTTTCGCTCCAATTGCGCCAATGCGCCGTGGTCTAATTTTGTCGATTTTCGATTAGCCATTCACACAATCCAAATCACTTCATTCAAATGAGTATGCTTGCATATTACCTGAAAACACTTATTCACGCAGAACCCGATTTTCTAATTTTATTGGCGAGAGCCCAATTAATCAAACGACAAACTCCTCGAAAAACCGCGTCTGATTGCCAATTTGTCGATTATTTGTGGGCGAATTGTATAAAATCAACGTTATCGCTTGACAAGGGCTACAAAAGGGTCAACAATCACAGTATGCGTTGGCAGTAATAAACGCAGTAAGTGATTCTCAAGGTTTACGATTAAGATGTTTCTTAAAAAATAAGCGAGAATAAATTTTTTTGATTTGAAAAAAGGATGGCTGGGTTATGGCTACCGGTACAGTAAAATGGTTTAATAATAGCAAGGGTTTTGGTTTCATTACTCCTGATGGTGGTGGCGAAGATTTGTTCGCGCACTTCTCTTCAATCGAGATGGACGGATACAAATCCCTCAAAGAAGAACAACGTGTTAGTTTTGAAGTGACTGACGGCCCTAAAGGCAAACAAGCTTCAAACATTCGCGAAGCGTAACTCTTACGTATTTGCTAAAATGCCTGAACAGCAATGTTCAGGCATTTTTTATCGCAATTTTAGACCTCAATCCCCACAGGCAGCAGCACACCATGTTCATATTAGCCCATCCACTGCACTACTGGCCCGCATTTGTGTGGGTTATTTTAAACGCGATTGCTTTGGGCATCGTATTGGGTGCATTCTCTCTTGCGATACAGCGCAAAGATTTTCAAGACAGTGCACGTCTGAACCATTGGCTATTCATCAGTTTTGTCATGGTTTGTTTATGGCTGATTAAAGCGCAAGTCATGGACAATCTATACATTCATCTGATTGGAGCCAGTGTCGCATTGTTGATACTCGGCGCGCCACTGGCACTCCTGGCTTTGGCTTGTACCACCTTGGTCACCAGTATTATTCTGCATACCTCGCCTTGGATTTGGGGCTTACAATACTTGATGGCATCGGTCATCCCCTTATCAACCGTGGGCTTGCTGCACTATCTGCTGAAAAAATGGTTGCCGCATCGATTGTTTGTTTACATATTTGTACGCGGCTTTTTTGCTGCTGCCATTGGTATGACTCTTGCCATGCTGATTAACCTAACCCTCATCGGCGGTGTGTTTCACTTCATTTCTTTGGCAGGCAACCAGATGCTCTGGGCCAGTCCCTTACTACTGGGTTGGGGAGAAGGTTTTTTGAGCGGTGCTGTCATTGCCTTAATCGCCACCTACTATCCAGAATGGTTGTACCGACACCCGTCATTCACTGGTATGTGATGGTCAAAAAAACCCTGCGAATGCACAGGGTTTGGATTACTTTAAACAAAAATACTGAACATTAAGTTTCTTCAGAGGAGGTTTCTGCTCGCTCTGCCAACTCTTCATCATTCATCACACGCACCAAAAGGATGTGTACTTGACGTGGGTCAGCGCGTTGCACCTCAATTTCAAAGCGGTCAATCACCACCACATCACCACGACGTGGCATGCGCGCCAACTCTGATGTAACCAAACCGCCCAAGGTATCGGCATCCTCGTCTGATAACTCAACTTTAAAAAAGTCATTGAACTGCTCAATTTCGGTCAAGGCACGCACACGGTAGCGACCCGCTTTATCCTCAATGATGTTGTCGGCTTCTTCATCCCAATCGTGCTCGTCTTCGATGTCGCCAACAATTTGCTCCAACACATCCTCAATCGTAATCAAGCCGGCCACGCCACCGTATTCATCAACCACAATCGCCATGTGGTTGCGGTTCTCGCGAAATTCGCGCAATAAAATATTCAGGGGTTTGGATTCGGGCACGAATACCGCTGAGCGCAAATTATCACGCACATCGAATTCGTCTTCGTTTTCGTAGTAGCGCAATAAATCTTTGGCAAGCAAAATGCCAATCACCTTATCGCGCCCGCCTTCAAACACTGGAAAACGCGAGTGGCTGGTACTGATAATCGTGGGAATGAATTCTTTGGGTGGCTCTTCAATGTTGATGCCATCCATTTGCGAGCGCGGCACCATAATATCGCGTGCCTGCATGGTGGAAACTTGCATTGCTCCCTCTATCATAGACAAGGCATCGTCATCAAGTAAAGCGCGTTCATGCGCGCTGTGGAGGATTTCAAGCAGTTGTTCTTGCGTTTCGGGCTCGGCATCAAACATACCTGCCAAACGTTCAAAAAATGATTTGTGGCGTTTTTCTGTTTTCGCGCCACGCGAGGGATACGAGTCGTCGGACATGACCATCCAAGAGAGTTAATCGAGTTGTAAGAATAACCCAAAGCACCTATGGATGCAAGCACCCACACAAAAACAGGACTTGAGATTCAAGTCCTGTTTGCATTAAAGCCGCACTGCGCAAATTACCAAGGCAAGATACGTGAAATCACATCTTCTTTAGTTTTCAGTTTATGATAAACCGCACCAACGACATGGACAATCAACAGAAAAACAAAAACGGCTGCGCCCGCTTTATGCATACTACCTAAAGTATCAGCCAAATCAAGATTTTTACCAATTAAAGTAGGCAAATCAAACAAGCCAAACACACTGACAGGAAAACCTTTGGCATTGCTCACCAACCAACCGACAATGGGCAAAATCAACATCATCAACATCAAAACACCATGCACCGATTTTTCCACCAAATGCAGTACACCATGATTGACCGACGGCGGAATGTTTGCCATATTGCGCATGCGATTGATGATGCGCAACACACCAAACACCAAAACCAGTACACCCACCGATTTGTGGAAAAACATCAAACCATTCTCACGATTCATTACCCACCCGAGTATCAAGGTCGCAATCATCAACACCGCCAACAGACTGTGGTAAAAAATCATCGATTTAGGGTATTTTTGCTTTGTATTCATGTTCATTTCCTTAATGAGAGTTCAAACAGTGGCGATTGTAGCATAAGCAGCTGCCAATCGCTTTTTATACCTGACGCGCTAATTCCCCCGCAATACCAATATAATTCGCTGGAGTCATCGCCATCAAACGCACTTTTTCGGCTTCTGGAATCGCCAAACCTTGGATAAAGGTCTGCAAACCTTCACGAGTGATGCCTTTACCACGAGTGAGTTCCTTGAGTTGCTCATACGGATTTTCGATGCCATAACGGCGCATCACGGTTTGAATCGGCTCGGCCAATACTTCCCACGTTTTGTCCAAATCCGCGTCCAAAGCCGCTGCATTGAGTTCCAATTTATTCAGCCCACGCAGACACGCATCGTAAGCAATCATCGCGTAACCCAAGCCCACACCCATATTGCGCAGCACGGTCGAGTCGGTCAAATCACGCTGCCAGCGTGAAATTGGCAGTTTCTCCGACAAATGGCGCAGCAATGCATTCGCCAAGCCCAAGTTGCCTTCTGAATTTTCAAAGTCAATCGGGTTGACTTTGTGTGGCATGGTCGATGAACCAATTTCGCCTGCTTTGGTTTTTTGTTTGAAAAATCCCAGCGAAATATAGCCCCAAATGTCTCGGTTCGCATCAATCAAAATCGTGTTGAACCGCGCCAGTGCGTCAAAATATTGCGCCATATAATCATGCGGCTCAATCTGAATCGTGTAAGGGTTATAAGTCAGTCCCAAATCATTTTCAATCACCGCGGTTGAAAACGCCACCCAGTCGTAATCAGGATACGCCGACAAATGCGCGTTGTAATTGCCAACCGCGCCGTTCATTTTCGCCAACAATGCCACTTCTGCGAATTGCGCGCGTGTGCGTTGCAAACGATAGGCGATGTTTGCCATTTCCTTGCCAACCGTGGTGGGTGAAGCGGGTTGACCGTGGGTGCGCGAGAGCATCGGTTGATCAGCCAATTCATGCGCGAGTGCTTTGAACCGCGCAATCACAGCATCCATTTGCGGCAGCAATACCGCTGCACGGGCTTTTTTGAGCATCAAGCCGTGCGAGGTGTTGTTGATATCCTCCGACGTGCAGGCAAAATGCACGAATTCCGATGCGGTTTTGAGTTCGTCACCGAACTGTTCCATTTTGGCTTTGAGGTAATACTCAACCGCTTTGACATCGTGGTTGGTGGTTTTCTCGATGTCTTTGATGGCTTGCGCATCCTCCTCACCGAAGTTTGCCACGATTTGGTTTAAATACGCCACCGCCGCGTCAGAAAACGCGGGCAATTCAGCAAAACCTGCTTTGGACAAGGCAATCACCCAAGCGACTTCGACCTCAACGCGGTGGTGCAGCAAACCCGCTTCGGACATGATGGGGCGCAAGGCATCGACTTTGGACGCATAACGCCCGTCTAATGGAGAAATGGCGTAAAGAGCAGACATAAAAATCCCAAGAAAATTGTGTAAAGCGTTATTTTAACCGCATTGCGTTGTAAATCCCAGTTTTTCACACACTTGGTATAGAAAATCTGTGCGCCGTTGAGACAAACACTGAAGCGAAAAAACTTTTGTATAATGGACAACCAAGGATGCAATGGCATCCACCCAACACCTATCCAATAAGAAAGCAAGCCATGCACAACGCACACCACTACCTCAAAACCGCCTACCATGGCACAGCCAACACCGAATACACATTGCCGACCGACTGGGGGCAAGGTCGCGCGGGTTTTGGCGGGCTGATTGCAGGCATGATGATTGCGGCGATGCGCCGCAATGTGCCTGCTGAGCGTGCTTTATTGTCTATGTCCTGTACCTTTGCTGGTCCTGTGTTATTGGACGCGCCGTTTACCATCAACACCTGTATTTTGCGTGATGGTAAAAATGCCATGCAGTTAGAAGCCCGCATTGTCCAAGACGATGGCAAAGGCAACCTCAACCCCACCATCGTACTCGCCTCATTTGGCGCGATGCGCCCATCCAAAGCGGTATTGAACGCACTGCCCGCACCCAGCGTGGCATCTCCTGAGGCATTGCCTGCGTTACCGTTCATTCCAAACGTGATTCCGAATTTTGCCCAACACGTGGACATGAGTTGGGCATTCGGCGCGTTGCCCTACTCAGGGCAAGGCACACACGAAATGGGTGGATGGTGGCGTTGGAAAGATTGTGTGTCCGAGGAAATTGAGCCCGAATTATTTGAGGCGCATCGTGTCGCGCTGACCGATGCTTGGCCACCTGCGATTTTGCCATTGATTAATAAACTCGCACCCGCATCCAGCATGACTTGGACGATGCAATTCGCGCAACCTGCTCCTGCTTTTGACAACGCATGGCATCTGTACCGCGCCACCATTGCCCAAGCAGCGCACGGCTACGGTCTGACCCATGCCGAAATTTGGGATGCTCAGGGTCAATTAATCGCCGTGAGCAGTCAATTGGTCGCGGTGTTTGACGGCGAATAATGAAAAAAGGCGAACCTTATGGTTTATTTACCCAAGGCTCGCCTTTGATTTTTTACACGAGCTAAATCACATATTCAAAGCACGTTTATCCACTGCCAAAGCCGCTTCACGCATGACTTCGGACAAACTCGGATGTGGGTGACAAATGCGTGCGATGTCTTCAGATGAGGCCTTGAACTCCATCGCCACCACTGCTTCGGCAATCAAATCCGACGCGCCTGCGCCAATGATGTGCACACCGAGAATTTCATCAGTCGTTGCATCGGCAATCATTTTGACAAAGCCATCGGCTGATGCCATACCCAAGGCGCGACCGTTCGCCATGAATGGGAACTGCCCCGTTTTGTAGGCACGACCTGAAGCCTTGATGGCCTCTTCGGTTTGACCGACCCATGCAATCTCAGGCGAGGTGTAAATCACCCAAGGAATGCAGTTGT